>JBJKPQ010000175.1:0-6552 GCA_046706305.1 Bacteroidales bacterium | reverse complement strand
CTGTTAAGACTGAGTGAAGGGAGATACCCGGCATTTCCTGGTGTGAAGTTGTTACTTGCAATTGTCTCATTATTTCTTGCAACGAGCAATGAGAAATTATGTTCCAGTCCAATACCTATACACTCTTTCAGACCGTAAACCGACTGGCTGAATGAATCAGGAAAGATTGCCAGCAGGATCAGGCTCAGGCAGAGGTATTTCATTTTCAGTTTCATTTTCAGTGTTTTTTTGTTCGCTTGATATATATGTATAGATGGCCGGTACCACAAAAAGGGTGAGGAAAGTTGAGAATAACATACCGCCTACAACAGCAACACCCATTGATATTCTGCTCTGGGCTCCTTCACCGAAGCCGAGAGCCAGCGGAAGTATACCCAGGATAGTTGCAAGGCTTGTCATCAGGATTGGACGGAACCTTGCAGCGGCAGCATATCTTATTGCTTCTGATTTTGAAGATCCGGCAATTTTTCTCTGGTTGGCAAATTCAACAATCAGGATACCGTTTTTAGTTACAAGGCCGATAAGCATGATTATGCCTATCTGGCTGAAAATATTCATAGTTATGTTAAAATACCACATAAAAAGCAAAGCTCCTGTCAGGGCAAGGGGTACGGTCATCATTACTATTAACGGATCCTTGAAACTCTCAAACTGGGCGGAAAGAACAAGGAATATCAGGATAATAGCAAGCACGAATGCAAACATGAGGCTTGAAGAACTTTCCCTGAAGTCCTTGGAGTCTCCGGCAAGGGCAGTACGGAATGTGTCATCAAGTGTCTCTTTTGCTATTTTATCCATCTCGTCCAGTCCCTGGCTTATTGATTTTCCTTTGGCCAGTCCTGCCGACACTGTAGCAGCCACGAACCTGTTGTATCTGTAGAGCTGTGGAGGAGCTGTCTCCTCCGACAGGGTGACAAGGTTATCAAACTGGATCATCTGGCCTGTGTTGTTTCTAACATACAGCGATTTAAGATCTAGTGGTTTATTTCGATCCTGCCTTGCCAGGTCTCCAAGGATCTGGTATTGTTTTCCATTCATGAAGAAATAGCCGAATCTCTGCCCGCTTAATGCCAGCTGAAGTGTCTGACCTATATTCTGGGTAGTTATGCCAAGAGCACTCGCCTTGTCCCTGTCGATGTGTATCCTTAGTTCCGGTTTGGTAAATTTAAGGTTTACATCAGCCATCTGGAATGTAGGGTCGTCGGCGACTTTTGCCATGAAGACAGGCAGTATTTCTCTTAGTTTATCAATTGTTGTGGCCTGGAGAACATATTGTACAGGCATGCCTGCCCTTCGTCCGCCAAAGGTAGACTGTTGCATGACCATGGCCCTGGCCTTTGTCTTTTTCCTGAGTACAGCACTCAGCTGGTCGGCAATATCCTGCTGGGAACGGTCTCTTTTATTTGGTTTAACCAGAGTCATTCTTACAAAGCCTCCGCCACCCCGTACCATTGAAATAATGCTGTTCTGTTCAGGTACAAGTTCCTCTACGGTTTTTGCTATATCATCTATATAAGCAAGATTGAATTCATAGGTGGAACCTTCCTGTGCCACTGTGTTGATGTTTATCTGTGACCTGTCTTCAAGCGGTGCCATTTCGGCAGGGATTGATTTCCATAACAAGAAAATTAGACCGAAAGACGCAATAAGGATAATAAATGTTACTCTTCTGTGCTCCAGAAAATTATCAAGTAAACGTTTGTATCCGTTATTCAGGTTTGTAAAGAAATTTTCTGTCTTCCTGAAGAACCAGCTGTGCTTTGACTCGTGTTTTAGAAGTTTTGTAGACACCATCGGTGTAAGTGAAAGGGCGAGAAAAGCAGATATCCCAACTGTTCCGGCCATTACCACGGCAAATTCCCGGAACAGTCTTCCCGTTATACCCTGCAGGAATACTATAGGAAAGAAAACAGAGATAAGAGTAATTGTTGTTGAAATAATTGCGAAGTATATTTCCTTGGAACCTTCAAGCCCGGCCTTAACAGGCGGCATTCCCTTTTCAACCTTAACATAAATATTTTCCATTACAACAATAGCGTCGTCCACCACAATTCCGATGGCAAGCACAATGGCCAGCAGGGTAAGGACATTGATGGAATAATCGGCCAGGTACATTATAAAGAACGCCCCGATAAGTGATACCGGTATTACCATAATAGGTATAAGTGTGGCACGCCAGTTACGGAGAAAGAAATATATTATTATAACCACAAGGAAAAATGCTATGTAGATAGTATCCTTGACTTCTTTTATTGATGATCTGATATATTCGGTATTATCGAAGCCAACCTTGATTACAACATCTTCAGGGATGTCTTTTTTAATATAATTCAACCGGCGGTAAACCTCATCCACAATATCTATCTGGTTGGATCCGGGCTGTGGTACTATTGCCGTACCAACCATCGGAACACCATCACGTTTCAGAATGCCCCTGATATCTTCGGGTCCCAGCTCAGCCCTGCCTATGTCTTTAAATCTAACTATCTGGTTTCCTGATTGCTTGATAATGAGATCGTTAAATTCCTTTGGCGTACTCATTAAACCAAGAGTCCTTATTGTAAGTTCAGTGTTATCTCCTTCTATCGATCCGGACGGTAATTCTATATTCTCTCTTGAGATGGCATTCCTTACATCCATCGGAGTCAGTTTATAACCTGCAAGTTTTACAGGGTCAAGCCATAAACGCATTGCATACCTATTCTGGCCCCATATCATCACCCCACTTACTCCCGATATTGTCTGAAGCTGTTCCTTAATTGTAAGTTCAGCTATTTCAGAAATTTCCAGGAGAGATCTTTTTTTGCTCTCAATTGTGAGGAACATTATCGGACTTGCATCTGCATCTGCTTTTGCAACAACCGGAGGGTCGCAGTCGCGGGGAAGCATCCTCATCGCCTGTGATACTTTGTCCCTAGTGTCATTTGCCGCAGTTTCCATATCAACCGACAATTCAAATTCAACAGTGATTGTACTGCTGCCCTGGCGGCTGACACTGGTAAGCGAACGGATTCCGGGAATACCATTTATAGATTGTTCCAGCGGTTCAGTTATCTGTGTTTCAATAACATCAGAATTGGCTCCAGGATATGATGTTCGTACTGATATAATGGGAGGATCAACACTTGGAAACTCACGTATGCCCAGGTAGGAGATGCCCACAGCTCCAAGAAGAAGGATCACAATAGCAAAGACTGTTGCTAATACCGGTCTGTTTATACTTACTGATGATAAGCTCATTATCTGTCCCTTCTTAATTATTTAAAATCACACTGTCCAGTACAACAGGAATATTTTCCCTTAATTGCATAATACCTGAAGTAATAAGTGTGTCGCCGAATTTAAGCCCCTCTGTAACCTGTACATTGGCTTCGGTTCTTAGCCCTGTCTTTATTTTTATAGAATGTGCTTTTCCATTGTTAAATACAAAAACCTTTTCACCGTCCATCTCAGGAATTACTGATTCAGATGGTACTGATATTGCGTCATCTATCTTCGACATCTGCAGCGTGATGCCCGCATAACTGCCGGGTTTCAGTTCTTCATTGGAATTAGGATATAAAGCACGGAGTACAATCGTTCGGGTATCTATGTCTATTTTAGGATCTATGGCATAAACACTTGCATGGAATATTTTTTCATTACCATCTATTACAAAAGTCACCGGGTAGCCTTTCCGGATTTCCTGTGAATATTTTTCAGGAATTGTGAACTCAATTTTTATAGGGCTTGTCTTTATCAGTCTGGCTATTTTTGTTGTCGAATTAGTGAAACTCCCTTCGCTGACGTAACGTAAACCGATTATACCATCGAAAGGTGCCCGGAGTTCAGTTTCAGCAATACGGGCTTTTATTAAATCAATATCGGCATTAATGCTCTGAACATCAGTAACAATCTGATCATAACTTTCCTGGCTTATTGCATCCTTGTCGAGCAGACTCCTCTGCCTGAATTCCTTGGCCTGTGCAAGCTTTAGTTGTGCTTCCAGCTTTTCAAGCTGAGCCTGCAGAGGACGATCATTGATTTTGGCAAGGAGATCTCCTTTCTTTACATGGGTTCCTTCTGTGAAATTTATTCCGACAATCTTACCCGAAGTCTCGAATGCAAGGTCAACCTCTTCATCAGGCTTAAGTGTTCCCGTTGATTTGACAAGTTCGCTCATGAAGGTAGGCCTGATAATATAACCTATCGCATTTAGGGGCTGCTGGCTTCTTCGTACAAAAGATGCTGTATTATCCTGCCCGGAAAGGCTTTTTACTATAAGTGGCTTGTATTTAGGATAAAAGATGATACCGGCCAGAAATATTACTATGATGATAGTAACCGTTAACCTGAGTTTCTTATTCATTTTTAGTTTTTTGAGTTACAGTATTCCTGTATCAGCCGTAAACAGCGTTTTTACTACAATAAATGTTTTATAACACGCTGTGCCTGATCAAGGTTAATCTATTGCGCAAAAGTAGGTATTAATTAATTCAGACTTTTTGTTCGTATTCTAAATTAATGTTAAATAATCCTAAAAAACATTAATGGCCTAATAATGCCTTTTTATTTCTTTTTAAATTAAATTTGAAACCTGAAAATTTTATATTATGATTCAAAGGATACAATCAATTTACCTTTCGCTTATTACAATTCTGTCTTTACTACTATTTAAAGGAGGATTTTTTAAGTTCTCCGGAAAAGCCGGTTCTGTAGTAACAATCACTTTTAATGGTCTCATGAAAGGAAACGGGGCGGGTGACCTTGCATTGGCACATCCTTTGGCTATTCTATCTGTATTAATAGTGTTGCTTGCCGTAACATCTTTTTTAACTGTCTTCCTTTTTAAAAAAAGAAAGATACAGCTGATTTTTTCAAAAATATTGATTGCAGAAGCATTGCTGTTCCTGTTGGCTTCCGTTTATTATGCATACAGCGTTATTGGTGAATTCGATGTAAATATACTTCCTGCTTTGAAGTCTTTAATTCCGGTACTTATTCTGATATTTGCCGTTCTTGCTTACAGGGGTATAAAGAAGGATGATGAGCTTGTCAGGTCGTATGACAGGTTACGTTAAATGTAATTCCATCTATGTTTCTTCAGCGGGATCCTTGTGTCAGATTATATGCAGGTTTTCCTGGTTTGTGATTTTTTCACAATAGTAGCATTTTAGTGCCACATTTTTTTTAGATACCACTTTGAATTTCGTAGTGACATTTTCAAAATTAGTTATGCATTTGGGGTTCATGCATTTAGCTATTCCGACTATTTTATCAGGCACTACAACCACCTTCTTTTCCACAACCTCGTAATCCTTTATTATATTAAGTTTTGCATCTGGTGCAACAAGTGCGATCCTGTTTATGTCCTCATCCTGGAAAAACACCCCTGCTATCTTAATAATAGCCTTTTTACCAAGCTTCTTGCTTTCGAGGTTGGTGCCGAAGGTTATAAGATTATCAATTTTATCCAGTCCCAATATCTGGATTACTTTAAACAGGTTACTGGCAGGTATATGATCAATGACTGTGCCATTTTGTATTGCACTGACGCTAAGTTGTTTTGGTTCCTTCATGTGTCTTTATGATCTTATTTAATTCCAAGTAATGAACATAATATGGCCTGGCGGGTATAAACACCGTTAAGGGCCTGTTCGAAATAGTATGCCTTTGGATTCTTATCAACATCCTGGTGAATCTCATTAACCCTTGGCAGAGGATGCAGTATCTTCATATTGGGTTTTGTGTTTTTCAGCATTGAGTCGCGGAGGACATAAACATTCTTTACTTTCTCATATTCAATAGGATCCGAAAATCTTTCTTTCTGGACCCGTGTCATATAGATAATATCAGCCCTTGAAATAATATCAGTAAAATCATTGTGTTCATAATATTTAAGTCCCAGGTTATCGAGGTATAGTTTGAATTCATCGGGCATTTTTAACTCTTCCGGAGCTATGAAATTGAACGTTGTATTCCATCTCGACATTGCCATCATCAGTGAATGGACAGTTCTGCCGTACTTAAGGTCGCCAACCATGAATATATTCAGATTGTCCAGTGTTTTCTGGGTCTTCCTTATTGAAAAAAGATCGAGGAGTGTCTGTGACGGATGCTGGTTTGCTCCGTCTCCAGCATTAATTACCGGAACTCCGGAGATTTCACTTGCAAACCTGGCACTTCCTTCGCTGGGATGTCTCATCACTATAAGGTCGCAGTAATTACTGACTGTCCTGATTGTGTCATTAAGCGTTTCTCCTTTGGTAACACTTGAACTGGAAGCATCTGAAAATCCAATGATTTTACCTCCAAGTCTGCTTATGGCACTCTCAAAACTTAATCTTGTTCGGGTGGAGGGTTCGAAAAACAGTGTTGCTATTACTTTTCCTTCCAGGCACCGGCTGGTTGGCTCTTTTTCAAATTCTGTGGCAAGATCAAGGATTTTAAGGATTTCTTCCGTGGAAAAATCATCAATTGAAACTAAGCTTTTGCTTTTCATTGTTTTGGAATATTATCCGTTAAGAATATATATTGCATCAAATTTAGTTAAGATAAAGCTAAACCCGGAAT
>JBJKPQ010000174.1:0-34582 GCA_046706305.1 Bacteroidales bacterium | reverse complement strand
TTATTGACAATAAATATCCCTTAGGCATCATTTCTGTTCCAGATAAAAATTATAATCACTCCCCTTTAAGAAAATTTCTCAAAACAATCAGAGAGACGCTTGGTATAATTTATAATTGGTTCATACTTCTTCCATACTCCAGGGGTTAAACATAAAATTAACCCTTTCCTTAAGGAATATTTTATTTGCTTATGATAAGGAAGTCAATCCTTATGTTCAGTTTCCTGTCTTTTTCGTACATATTTGAAGCTACAGGTTTTGAACTTCCAAATCCCTGGATAACAAGCCTGCCTGACTGGATACCTCTGTTTATCATATAGGAAGCTAGAAGCTGGGCACGTTCCTGCGAAAGTTTTATATTATCTGTTGCCGAACCCTGGGAATCCGTATGGACATCAATTTCCATCCTTACATTAGGGTACCTGTTCATAAGCTTCACTATCTGGTCAAGCATAATATAGGCATTTGTTGTAAGATGATCTGACTGGTCAAAATAGTCATCCGCAAAAGTTCCATTAATCTGTTTAAGATTGAACAACTCCTTTTCCGCAGGGTCCCTGAGCTCTGAAAGTTGCACAGAGACATCCTTATAACCAAGCTGCAATAGTTCCTTATAGGCCGGATAAGTTGCCATGAGAGACATTTGCTGATCTACATAATAACTGTAAGTACTGTCTTCGGGATTAAATTTTTCAGTCAGCCTGTATTTCTTGGGTACATTATCAAATACAGGATTTGATAAATAAAGTTTCTTTCCAGGGGCAAAGAGTCTTACGTAGAAAACCGCATCCTTTGTTATCTCCGATTCGGCTGAAAAGATGATTTTAACATCAGCATTCTTATAGTCCCTGATATTTGTAAGTGTTGTGGATCCGTTTGAATTATTTTTCATGTATTCCACCTTACTCTTATTATTGTCAAATATTCTTACTGTTTTAGAGATGCCTGTCCGTTTAATAACACCGGTTGATTCAGACTGAATAGTTAATCCGAGATTGACAGTATATTTTCCTTCTTTTTTAAATGAATGGACGGCGCTGACACCATTTGCCTTTGTCCCATCTCCAAAATCCCATGTAAAGTTGAGTATTTTGTTTCCCGGAAGATTCGATTTCAGACCGTCAAATGATATTTCCTCACCAGTAAGTGCATAATCAACGCTGGTAATATATGGCTGAACATAATCTGACAGTTTCAATTGATAAGACAACTTTGAAAAGAACAGTTTCCCTGAAGAACGATCTACTATATCCAGCTTTACAGGATATACCCCCGGTTTTTTATAACAGTGGTGCGTTTTTGCACTGTATGAAATGGCACCATCTCCGAAGCTCCATACATATCGGAGATTAAGAGTATCAATAACCATATCACCGCTGTCTGAGAAAATAAAGCAATATTCATTTTCTTTCTGAATGATATTGTATAATGCCTGTGGGCTAATTGTCCTGAATTGATATATGTCGATCGATTTGCCCCGGTTAGAAGAAAAATAACCTTTATTCATTTCTGCATCTGTTGCAATACCAAAATCATCAGATGAAGAATTAATTGGTGCATCAAGATCAACTGGTTTTGTCCATGTAGTGTCTGATCTGAGTGAAAAATATATGTCTTTTCCTCCAAGACCCGGATGACCATCGGAGGAAAAAAATAACTGGCCGGAAGCATTAACAAATGGATATGATTCATTACCGGGAGTATTAATAACAGGCCCGAGATTCACAGGATCATTCCATCTGTCATCTTTCCATTCACTGTAATAAAGATCTGAACCGCCGTATCCTCCTGGTTTATCACTTGCAAAATATAATTTCTTTCCGTCAGGAGACAGGCATGGCGTTGTAACGTTGTACCATTCATTGTTAATCCTGAGGTCCCTGGTCCTTTGCCATTTCCCGTCAATAAGTACGGCATAAAAAATCCCAAGGTAGTTTCTCTGGTCGAGGATATCTTTAAACTTACTGCTTACATCCTGGTTTCGTGAATAATAAATAGTATCTCTCGTACTATTAAAAGTCACAGGCCCGTCATTATATATTGTTGTAATTTCCTTTGAAAAAAGTTTTGCACCTTCCCAGTCTCTTTCCTTAAGCGTATCAATGTAAAATATTTTAAAAAGAGCCTTATTCCCGTTTGATGAATGGCTTGTCAATCCAAGATTGCGGTTTGAACAGAAAACTATACCATCATTATAGTAAACAGGTGAAAACTCATCAAACCTGTCGGAACTGAAATAGGCTTTTTCAATTTTATAGGATGCAGCCTGTCCAAATACCTGAACCACAAATAATGAAATAAACAAGCCAAGAAAAAGTTTCCTTTTCACCATAATATTATTTATCATATTTACCGGCATAATATTACAATTGATACAAGCAATGAATTGTTAAGGCAAATATCGCAAAACTTCCATCGTTTTGTTTCAACCGGGCTTAAAACATCAAATATACTCATATTAAAAATTCAAAGGGCTTACAGCTTCAACCCTGTAGTGGAACTCATATCTGAGCATTATCTCATGTGAACCATTGCTGAAATGCCCTAGACTTCCTGTTGTAAAGTCATAATCATAGGCAACCTTCAGTTGATTGTTGATAGCCACCTGGATCAATGCACCTACTGACCGGCCATTCCGGTATGATAGCCCTGCCCACAATATATTCTTAACTCCCATATAGGCGTTCAGATCAAAAACAAGCTTTTCACCTGGAGTGTAAGAAATTAATGTTGATGGAAAAAACTTCAGGTTATCATTTAAATCGAACCTGTAACCCGTATTCAGCAGATAGCTGTAATGCCCGGGACTGAACAAAGTTGTGTATTTATTTTTATCAACATTGAATCTGTAACCAAGCAGTTTGGGAATGGAAAACCCTCCAAAAAAATTCTTACCTGTATAATATACCCCAAAACTAAAATCAGGAACAACATACACAGGAGAATCTGTCAGGTAAGCTTCATCACCCTGATCGAGTGCTATAAGTTTCGACCATGCTGTATTTGTGGTAATCAAACCTGCACCCAGTCCAAAAGACAGTGAACCATTTTTTGTGCTGATCTTGTAGGAATAGTTGGTGAGAATGTGATTCTCCTTAGACACACCCAGTTTATCATTCATCACTATAAGTCCTATCCCTACCCTGGAGTCAAAAAACGGAGCATCGGCCGCAAGTGTCATAGTTTCAGGTGCACCTGAGACTCCAACCCACTGGCGCCGGTAAAAGGCTGCTATGTTAAGTGCTCCTCTGTTGCCGGCATATGCAGGGTTAATACTTAATGGATTAAGCACATACTGACTTGTGACAGGCGCCAGCTGCCCCCAAAGGCTGGCAGGGATGAGCAGCAAAATAAAAGATTTTAGAATTCTCTTCATCATTAATGTCGTATTACAATATATCCGCTGACGGATTTACCATTTGCAGATCTCAGTACATAGAAGTAGGTATCGTCTCTCAATGGCTTGTCATTATAGTCAACACCGTTCCATGAATTATCATAACTTGTGTTCCTGTAGACTCTTACCCCTCTCCTGTCAAAAATATCAAGTTCTGTTTTACCAAGCGATTCGAGCCCCTTAATTACAAAGTAATCATTCCTGCCATCCATATTGGGAGTTATAAGTGTTGGTACCACAATATTATTAACAACTATTAAAATAGTGTCATGTGCAACAGGGCAATAACCATTAGATACACTCCACAGGTAACTGTTCTCACCGAGAGAAATATCATTAAGTATTGATTTTGAAGATGTTGTATCTGCAAATGTGCCTGTTCCTGATAAAACTGACCATACACCTGATTCATAGTTAAAATGCAGAGTAGCATTCATTGTGGTAGAAAACTGGTACCACAGGTTCTGGTCAGGACCAGCATCAGCAACCGGAATCTGCCTTACTTCAACAAGAATAGTATCAGTATTCCTGCAGCCATACTGGTCAGTCAATTCAACATAATAATGAGTTGTTGTATCGGGATGTATTTCAGGATTCCTGATATTGGGATTACTTACAAAATCTGCAGGTGTCCATTTGAAAGTTCCGGTACCAAGGGCATTTAAATTTATTGTATCTCCTTTGCATATTATTGTATCTGTTCCCGCATTAAGAGACGGAAGATCATGGAAATTGATATTAACAATATCACTCGAAGTACAGGTACTGTTAACCACAGTCCATACAAAATCATAGCTCCCAAACTGGTCAACACTTACAACGGCACTGGCAGAAGTGCTGTCCGGCATATAAGATGCCTGACCCGGACCATTTAGGAGCGACCAGTATCCGTTTCCGTTTGTAGGAACAACGGCTTTAAGGTTAAATACCCTTCCACAAACATCCCCTCCCGGTCCACCGTCGGCTGCTGCCTGCTGTATAAAAACAACAGTAACGTTTGAACTGTTAATGCATGAGCCATTAACCACAGTCCAGCTGAATGTGTATGAGCCATAAGCTGAAACAGTAACTGATGCACCGGGTGCGTTGGCATCGGGACTGAAGGTGACATTTCCCGGACCACTGACTTTTGCCCATGTCCCGACACCTGTATTAAGTGTCCCGTTTAACCTGTATGTCAGTCCGCAGTTGTTACCACCTGTACCTGCATCAGCTACCGGCCGCAGGTAAAAATTTACATTAACACTTGCACTGCTTGAACACTGCCCACTTACCTCAGTCCACCTGAATGAATATGAACCGTAATCAGACACAGTAACTTCAGCATTAGGGGTATTGGCATTAGGAGTAAATGTAACAGTACCTGGCCCGGTTACTTTTGTCCATGTACCTATTCCGATACTCGGCACGGCACCCAGTGTAAATGTCTTATCACAGGTGTTTCCTCCTGTACCGGCATTGGCGACGGGCTGAGGATAAACTGTATTGGTTATTCCTGCAGCTGTATCTGAACACCCTGCCGTATTACTGACTATTACATCAACAACCTGGCCGTTTGTCAGGGTTGAGGTCAGATAAGTATTCAGTGTTCCGTTCTGAACACTTGTTCCGTTAACCCGGAAATTATAGCTGCTGCCCCCCCCTGCAGTAAATGTGATCCCTGTTCCCGAACAGAAGACATTATCTGCATCTGAACTTGTAAGAGTAGGTAAAGGAGCCGGATTGATTGTATTAGTTATTTCAGATGAAGTTGCCTGGCAACCATTTGCATTTGTCACCGTTACACTCACCTTTTGACCATTTGTCAGAGTATTGGTCGTATATGTGGCTGATGTCCCCATCTGGACACTCGATCCGTCTACCATGAAATTATAATTTATACCATTGGCGGAGGTGAATGTTACAGGTGCACCTTCGCAGATGATATTGTCGGCATCGGAACTTGTCAGTACAGGTATGGGTGTTGCATTAACTGTATTTGTTATTGAAGAAGATATTGCTGAACAACCAGAAGCATTCGTAACAACAACACTTACAGCCTGTCCGTTTGTCAGGGTGGTTGTGGTGTAGGTATTTGAGTTCCCGCTTTGTACACTGTTTCCATCTACCCTGAAATTATACGTTGTCCCTCCACCTGCTGTGAATGTGACACTTGTTCCCGCACAGAAAATATTATCTGCATCCGAACTGCTCAGCGTGGGAACAGGTAAGGGATTCATAGTAAGTATAATTGCTGTGCGTGTTGTACTTGTACATCCTGATATTATCTCCCTGGCCTGTGCGTAATAAGTACCTGCAGCAGCAGGTGTGTAACTCAGGCTTCCGCTTCTTAAAGGAGTACCGCCTGTAGCAGCATTATACCAGTCAATTGTCTGACCCGTACCCACCGTAGCGGTAAGGGGAGGTATTGAGGCACCTGAACAATATGATTTATCTCCGCCGCTGACAGGAGGATTAATGACAGGACATGAACAATTAGGCGCTGTGACAGACAATGTAGTAGTACAAGCCGCAACTGAAGTAGATGTCAATACGATATTTGTTCCTGCAGGAATATTTGTAATACTCCAGTAATTACCCGCAAGCGGAGTTACAACGCTTGCCGGGGAGGAAGAAGTTACAGTACCATTTGAATAAACCTGCATTGAATAAGTTGAGTAATCGGGCGAACATGCCGGTTGAGAAGTAGTGACTAATGCAGGTGCAGGATTTACATAATTTGTTATGCCGGCAGATGCGGCAGAACATCCTGCAGCATTATAAACCACAACAGAAACAACCTGCAGGTTTGTCAAAGCTGAGGTCTGGTAGGTTGTTGTTGTACCACTTTGCACCACAGTAGAACCAACCCTGAAATCATACCTTGTACCACCCGATGCAGTAAATGTTACAGGGGTTCCTGAGCAAAAAATATTATCGGCATCGGAACTTGCCAGAGCAGGCACAGGCAATGCATTCACAGTAATTGTACCCGTTGCTGTTGCCGGTGTACATATTCCACCTGTAGTTGAAACAGTAAAATTAAAAATCCCGGAAGCAGTTGGCGTTCCGCTTATTGTAAATATACCGGTATTAAAGGCACCGGAAACACCGGCTGGCAATCCGGTAACAGAAGCACCTGTTGCAGTGCCTCCTATAGAATATGTTATGTTTGTCAATGCAGTATTCTGACAAACTGTTTGAATATTTGAACCAAGTGGTGAGGTAAGTGTAATGGATGGAACAGCGTTAACAGTTATTGCAAGAGTCCTTGCTGCACTTGTTCCACAACCATTTGATGCCGTAACCGACAGTGTACCGGAAGTAGCTGCCAGGCTGAAACTTATACTGACACTATTGCCGGTACCTGTTATTGTTGCACCTGTACCGCTGTAGCTCCAGTTGTATGTCACCGTCGGATCATTGGGAACAGTATAGATATTGCCTGTTGAGCCCTGGCAAACACTTGGTGACGAAGTAGTAAAGTTTGAAGGCTGAGAAGGCAAAGGATCTACTGTATTTGTTATACCACTCGAAGTCGAAGAACAACCTGTAGCGTTGGTTACTACTACATCAACTACCTGACCATTTGTAAGTGTATTTGTAGTATAGGTATTAATGGTTCCATTCTGTACTGTGGTTCCGTTTACTCTGAAATTATAATTGGTACCCCCGGAAGCTGTAAACGTAACACTTGTTCCAGCACAAAACCTGTTATCAGAATCAGAACTAGTCAATCCGGCGGTTGGAAGAGGATCTACAGTATTGGAAATACCTGCTGAAGTAGATGAACATCCGGACGAATTGGTTACTACTACATCGACTACCTGACCATTGGTAAGTGTCGTTGTCGTATATGTATTTGCCGTCCCATTCTGAACTGTTGATCCGTTTACCCTGAAATTATAACTAGTGCCTCCTGTAGCCGTGAAGGTAACACTTGTTCCTGCACAAAACTTATTGTCTGAATCTGAGCTCGTCAGACCAGCGGTTGGTAGTGGATCAACTGTATTAACAATTCCTGAAGAGGTAGAAGAACATCCTGATGCATTGGTTACTATTACATCAACTGTCTGACCATTGGTAAGGGTGGTAGTTGTATATGTATTGGTCGCACCATCCTGAACTGTCGATCCGTTTACTCTGAAATTATAACTAGTGCCTCCTGTAGCCGTGAAGGTAACGCTTGTTCCTGCACAAAACTTATTGTCTGTATCTGAGCTTGTAAGACCTGCTGTTGGTAACGCATTAACTGTTAAACTCTTTGTAAGTACGGTAGGGCTACATGTACCACCGCTTGCAGTGAGCGTTAAAATAACTGGAGTTGATGATGTTAGTGATGCAGTATAAGTAGCAGTTCCAGGGGTTGTTCCTCCGTTATTTGTAAAAGTACCTCCTGCTCCCCCATCAGACCAAACCGCACTTGTTGCATCACCAGTAATTGATCCTCAGAGCGCAATGGTGGTGCCTCCCTGGCAAATTGGAGGTATAGCAGGCCCTATATCTATACACTGAGACATTGCCATTCCTGAAAATAAAAATGAGCTGACAAAAACTAATGAAAGATATTTAATTACACGAACTATCTTCTTCCTACCTGAAATAAGCTTCATAAAAGATTGTTTTTCTTAGGTTTCTATGGTCAGTTAAGTGTCCCTTTTCTTTAAACAAATAACTTATGAATTTGATGAATTCATAGACGCAATTTACTGAAAAATTTGCAACTGCTGCTATTCCAAACCTCCCGTTTATCAGTATTCTGAGTCGTTAAAACAAACTGTCTTTGCATGCTTTCGCCCCGTCAGTCACATATTCTGCAACTGCAAAAACTGATTCCCGGTTAAGATGTGATACCTGTAAGAGACTGCTATGATTGAAGATACATTCATTTAATTTTTTCTGTTATTTAATTATTAATTAAAAATGTATAATCTGTAAAATAATACCCCGTCTCAACAAATAACGGATCTAAAATAAATAATTAGTATCAGTTAAAATTTTTAATTTGACCAACAGATGTAAATCCTACGCTAACAGACGAATTTCTGAAACATAGTTTTTTTGATATCTTTTAAACTCGAAGATCCTACCGGATCAGCCATATTGCAACCAAGTTACCCGAAGCAAAAAGTAAGCTCGTTTTTTAACTCAAATTCATACATGAATAAACCAGGGAAAGCAATAAAAACGTCATATAAAAGTGGCTTTTTATACTAAAGTCTGAAATTAATTGATGATTAATCAGTACTTTTTGATTAAAAAATTATTAAAATTGAAAAGTTACGTTAAATTTGGAGATGTAAATTGGCAGACAGATCCAATCATTTATTATGGAGCTTACAAAATTATACATCGAATCAACACAAAAATCGCCTAATATTGATTTTAACTCCATTACGGGTGAATTAATACTTTCAGGTAAATCCATACCTGAAAATGCTGCGGTCGTATACGAAAGAGTACTTAAATGGGTAAGCGAATATATAAAGTCTCCGAAGCTTACAACCAATTTCAGAATTAATCTCGAATATTTCAATACGGCTACCGCCATCTGGCTTTCAAAAATAGTCTCGGCTCTCTGTTCCATAGAAAATGAAGAATGTACTCTTCTGATACATCTTTACATTAATATTGAGGATTATGATTATATGGATGAAGAAGATCTGAAAGATGAATTACATCCTATCATCCACATGATTGGCAATCCAACCATAAGCGTGGCAATAAAAGTATACGGTACCGGAGATAACGGCGATATCATAAAACAGTCGCTGGTACTTATCTGACACAGGCCTCATCATTAGCATTTCTGCTTTTTTCTTCTGTTTTTTTGGCCTAACTTTATTAGCTCAAATCACATATTGTTATGAGAACAGTATTAGTTGTCGTGCTTTCAATATTTACAGTTATGGAATCATTCTCGCAAAACAACACAACTGACAGGAAACCGGTTGCGGCAGGCAGATTTTATTCAGGAGACAAAGAGACACTTACAAAAGACATGGCAATACTATACAAGTATTGCAAAAAAACCACACCTTATACAGATGTAAGGGCAATAATAAGCCCACATGCAGGATATGTATTTTCAGGTGAGATAGCAGCTGCCGCCTATTCAGCGATACCTGCTGACAAAGTATATAAAAACATCTTTATCATAGGTTCCAGCCATGTTATGTATTTCGACGGGGCATCAGTATATAACTCAGGCGATTACATAACTCCTCTGGGCAGGGCAAAGGTTAATCTTGACATAGCCAACAAACTGATTATTGATAACAAGGTGTTCCACTTCCCTACAGATGCACATAACGAGGAACACAGTATTGAGGTTCAGATCCCTTTCATCCAGACCCACTTCAAAACTGTTCCGCCCATAGTTCCGATCATTATCGGAACTGATAACACTAACACAGTAAAAAAAATCGCTGAAGCACTCAGACCTTATTTCACACCTGATAATCTCTTTATTATAAGCAGCGATTTCTCACATTATCCTCCTTATAAGGATGCTATTGAAAATGACAGGCTGACGGCAGAAAGTATAATATCCGGTGACCCAAAGACTTTCCTCAGGACACTTGAAAAAAACTCGGAAAAACATATCAAGGGACTTGTTACAAGCATGTGCGGCTGGACATCAGGATTAGCACTTCTCTACCTCACAGAGGGAAACGATCACCTTAAATATGCACTTGTCGACTATTCAAATTCCGGTGACTCTCCCTACGGCAACAAAGATGAGGTAGTAGGCTATAATGCTATTGTTGTAACTGACGACCAGGCAGCTGACAAGGGCAATGATGAAGCAGCAGATGAGTTTAAATTCTCGGAACAGGATAAAAAAGAGCTTTTTAAAATAGCAAGGAAGAGTATTCAGTCACTTCTTTTTCATGATAAGAAGTATGTTCCTGACGGTTCTGAAATGTCACCTGCCTTAAAGAAGACTTACGGGGCATTTGTTACACTTAAAATCAATGGTAACCTGCGTGGATGCATCGGAAGGTTCATCTCTTCAGAGCCACTATACAAGGTTGTGTCTGAATCGGCCGTCTCTTCAGCATTTGAAGATCCCCGATTCCCTCCCTTAACAAAACAGGAATACGAGAAAACAGAGATGGAAATAACTGTGCTTGGACCTCTAAGGAAGATCCAAAATATCAATGAAATTATACTGGGTAAAACAGGAATCTATATAAAAAAAGGCTCCAGGGCAGGCACCATGCTGCCACAGGTAGCTACGGAGAACGGATGGACTGTTGAGCAGTTCCTGGGTTATACGGCACGGGATAAGGCAGGAATAGGTTGGGACGGATGGAAAGATGCAGAATTATATGTCTACGATGGATTAGTTCTCGAAGATAACAGGAAATAACCATGTATCATGTTATTGAGACTGGCTCGACAGCAACACTGTTATATCTGTTAAGTTACCTTTTTTACAAGACCGGTTTCTATTCCCGTAATCTTCACAGGAAGCTGTGGAATACTATTTTGGCTGCAGCATTTATAGTTACTATGGCAGCCGGCATATTCCTGGCTCTACAGGTAACTTACAAATGGGATATTCCTGTTATCAAAAGTATCCTTAAATGGCATGTTGAATTTGGAATTGCCATGTCATTCACTGGTATATTTCATTTTATCTGGCATTTCTCTTATTATACAGGTCTTTTCAGGAAGCATGATTCCATAGGATCAGTCACTCCCATACAGGTTCTGAGCCCTTCAGAAATAGGTATAAACCTGTTCATTACAGGGTTTGTGAGTTCCTCTGTTCAACTGCTTCTGGTAAGAGAAATGCTTAATATTGCCGGAGGTTATGAACTGATAGCAGGTATCTTCCTGGGGTCTTGGCTTTTAATCTCGGCGGCAGGAGCATCACTGGCCGGAAAATCAGAATTTAACGACCTGAGAAAAATAAACCTGTTATTCTCTATTTCGCCCCTTTTGTCCATCGGGTTTATGCTTTTCTTATCCAGGCTTCTGATCAATGCGGGGCAAACACCATCATTCCTTGTCAGCATTATCTATACACTTATAATACTTCTCCCCTTCTGTCTTGTTTCAGGCTTTACCTTTATAAAACTACTATCTTCAGCCAGAACAGGTAACAGCTTCGAACCCGGCAAGTCCTTTTCATTGGAAACAACCGGTGGCATTGTTGCCGGACTGACAATTCCTTTTCTTACCTCCGGCCTCCTGAACACCTACCAGCTTTTATTGCTTATTACGCTTATGTCAATAACATATACCCTGTCAGTCTATTATGTTTTCAAACGATACAGCAGGTTTATTCTCAAATCGATAGTGGCTATAGCTGCAACGGGCATAATAATCTTTAATGCTGACATCATCTTCAGAAAAATACTGCTTCCGGCAGTTAATGTTATTAATACAACTGATACACCATACGGGAATATTACAAGAGGTGAATATAAGGGTGAACCCAGCACCTATTACAACCAGCGGCTGTTATCTTACAAGGAGGACGTTATAGAAAGAGAAGAAGATGTCCATTACGCCATGCTGCAATGCAATAAGCCCAGGTCTGTTATGCTTATTTCGGGCGACCTGAATTCTCATCTCAGAGAGATACTCAAATATCCTGTAAAGAGCGTTATATACATAGAAAGGGACCCGGAACTAACCAGATCACTTCCAACCAGCATTGATACCCTTCCGGGCAAAATATCAATAATCAACGATGATGCCTTAAAATATACAAGGTCAACACATAAACGATTTGATGTTGTTCTTGACCTTATTCCACCGCCATCCACACTTCAACTAAACAGATATTATACAACAGAGTTTTTCAGGGAAGTTAAAAGTAAAATGAATGAAGACGGAGTTTTTATGTGTTCCCCTGGTCCTGGTCAGGATTATTTTAATACAGAATCAGTACAACTATATTCGTCGATATTCAACAGTCTCAAATCAGTTTTCAGAAATGTGCTTCCCATTGTTGGAAACAAGTTATATCTAATTGCGTCTGATAAGGCATTATCAGATTCTGTATGCCGTCTGGCCGGGGAGAAAAACATTAAGAACACCTATGTTAGCAGTTATTACCTGGCCGATGACCTTATAGCCTCAAAAACTGAAAATTTCTTGAGGATAATTGATAAGGATGCCCGTCCTAACAGTGAAGCGCATCCTGTGGCCTGCTTTCATTTTCAAGCGTTCAATGTTAGCAAAAACGCATCTGAGAAGTGGGTGGCAATAATACTACTTTTAACGCTATTCGCAGCTCCTCTGACGACAGTAAAAAGTAAGAATTACATTATGTATTTCAGTGCATCAGCTCTTGCCGGCTTTGAGATAATAATCCTGTTAAGTCTTCAGTTAATAATGGGTAATATGTATCAACTTACAGGTTTAATATTAGCCGGGCTCATGGGAGGACTGGCAGTTGGGTCAGGCATGGAATTCGGTAAAACATTTCCACCAGGGAAAATTTTCCCCGGGTTACTGTTGATTTCCTTTTACCTTATATTCGGAGTTGTATACAACAGGATATTATCAATACCTTCTGGTATGCCTGCATTATTCATACTTTTAATCTCATCATTTATACCGGCAACATTAACAGGGAGGTTATTCAGGCTGGTAACTAAAGGTACCACAGGTCCTAATCCGGCTCCGGCCGCTTACAGTGCTGATTTAACCGGCTCTGCTCTTGGATTTATATTTGTAGCAGGAATTGCCGTTCCTGCCTTTGGCATACCAATTTCAATATTTATACTTTCGGGTTTGGTATTGGCGGGCTTCCTTCAGTATGCAGCAAGAAGTAATTAGCAAGAAGTGAGAAGTGATAAGAAAGGACAAAGGAGTAATATTAATTAACTTTAGGCCATGAAAAGTAAAAATGTAAATAAGAATTATAAAATAAGTAAACGCGATTTCATCAAACAGTCTTTTGCATTATCGGCCGGACTGGTATGCTTCCCCGGCACCATATCTGCTTTGCGTTTACCGGCAGGTTCGGAAAGCATATATAAAAAGGAAGCCATGTACCAGGAGGAAACTGCACGTGGAATCATGTGCAGGATCTGCCCAAATGAGTGTGTATTGAAAGAAGGAGAATTGAGTAAATGCAATAACCGTAAAGTACATAACTCAAAATTGTATACCCTGGCATACGGAAATCCATGTTCTGTTGCCGTTGACCCTGTAGAGAAGAAGCCTCTTTACCATTTTTACCCGGGATCAAGAGCTTTTTCTATAGCAACTGCGGGTTGTAACCTTGTATGTCTGAATTGCCAGAACTGGTCTATTTCCCAAACCAGTCCCGATAAAACAAGGAATACTGACCTGCAGCCCTCACAGGTCGTTGAAGAGTGTACCCGCAATAAATGCAAGTCTATTGCCTACACTTATACTGAACCGGTTACTTTTTACGAATATGTGTTTGAAACAGCTACCCTGGCCCGGGAAGCAGGTATAAAGAATATAATTAAATCGAACGGATATATAAACCCGGAGCCTCTCAAAAAACTATGCAGTGTTATTGACGCTGCAAATATTGACCTTAAGGCATTCACCGAATCGACATACCTTAAGCTTACCGGGGGAAAGCTTCAACCCGTGCTTGATGCACTTAAAGTCTATCGCGATAACGGTGTCTGGATTGAAATAACCAACCTTCTTGTACCTACATGGACAGACAAGCCCGATGATATAGCTGCTATGTGTAAATGGCTTGGCGAAAATGGTTTCAGAAACACACCTGTCCATTTTGACAGGTTCTATCCATTATATAAACTTGAACAATTAGCCCCTACTCCTGTTGAGGTTCTGGAAAATGCAGTTAAAATAGCCAAGGGAGAAGGTCTGAACTATATATATACCGGAAATGTTCCCGGGAATGAAATATCAGACACCGTTTGCCCTTCGTGTCATAAGGTAGTTGTAGTAAGACAGGGATACAGGATTGCCAGATTTGATATCACCGACGGTAAATGTAATAACTGCGGCCATAAAATAGACGGTATCTGGAACTAAAACAACAAGCTGATAGAGATAATATTAACAGACTGATGATATGAAAAAATCTGAAGCCCGGGAGAGAATTGAAAAATTACGTACCGAAATAGAAAAACATAACTATAATTATTACGTCTTAAACCAGTCCCTGATTTCTGATTTCGAGTTCGATATCCTTTTAAACGAACTTGTAACTCTCGAAAGAAAATATCCTGAATTTCAATCTGATGATTCTCCTACAAAACACGTGGGGAGCGATCTTACAAAGGAATTTGTGCAGTATGAGCACAGGTATCCGATGCTATCGTTAGGAAATACATATAATGAAGAGGAACTGAGGGATTTTGACTCCAGGGTAAAAAAAACAGTCGGGGGACATGTTGAATATGTATGCGAGCTGAAGTTCGACGGAGCTTCTATAAGCATAACCTACAGGGATGGCCGTCTGTTCAGAGCCCTGACAAGAGGAGACGGTAATGCGGGAGATGATGTTACATTAAATATAAAAACAATAAAAAATATTCCCCATTTTATTGGCAAGTACCCGGTACCTGAGGAATTTGTCATCAGGGGAGAAATCCTTATGCCCAGGGCTGTGTTTGACAACCTGAATGATGAACGCGTAAAAACGGGACTAACGCCCTTTGCAAATCCACGGAATGCTGCAGCAGGCACACTTAAGATTCTTGATCCTAACATAGTAGCTTCACGGTCACTTGAATGTATGGTGTATTTCCTGCTTGCTGACAAGCTGCCACACAATACTCATTATGAAAATCTGGGTGAAGCATCACGCTGGGGATTCAGTGTTCCGGAAAGCATAAGGCTCTGCCAAAACTTAGACGATGTATTTGACTTCATTAACCATTGGGATACTGAAAGGAAGAAGCTTCCATACGATATAGACGGTGTAGTGATTAAAGTGAATTCCATATCAATGCAGGAAGCACTGGGCTTCACAGCAAAGTCACCAAGGTGGGCGATCGCCTACAAGTTCAAGGCTGAACAGGTTTTGACACGACTCCTGTCAGTTGCTTTTCAGGTGGGAAGAACAGGAACCGTCACGCCCGTAGCTAATCTTGAACCGGTATTCCTGTCAGGTTCCACCGTTAAAAGAGCGACATTGCACAATGAGGACCAGATAAATATCCTGGACCTCCACTTAAATGACATGGTTTTTCTTGAAAAAGGAGGAGAAATAATTCCCAAAATTGTTGGGGTGGATCATTCATACAGGAATGAGAACAATAAAAAAATAGAATTTATATCAAATTGTCCTGAATGTGGAACCACACTGGTCAGAAATGAAGGCGAGGCCAATTATTACTGTCCGAATTACCTGCACTGTCCTCCTCAGATAAAAGGAAGAATTGAACATTTTATTAGCAGGAAGGCCATGGATATCGACGGACTCGGAGAAGAAACAATAGACCTGCTTTTTAACAATAAGCTGATCAGAAACTTCGCCGACCTTTATAACCTTACTGAGGAACAGCTTGTTCCCCTTGAACGCATGGGAGAAAAATCGGCTTCCAACATAATGGCGAGTATCAGGAATTCGATCAATACTCCATATCACAGGGTCCTTTTTGCACTGGGGATAAGACATGTGGGAGAGACTGTAGCCAGAACAATAGCATCAAAATTCAGGAGTATTGATGAGCTAATAAGTGCTGATGAGGAACAGATTATGGAGATACGTGAGATAGGTCCAAAGATTGCAGGAAGTATTAAAAGTTATTTCACAGATAAAGAAAACCTTGAGATAATTGAAAAACTAAAGCTAACCGGGTTGAAATTTAACTCGGACGAAGAGGAAGTTAAAACAGGAAACAACCTGGATGGAAAAACTATTGTAATATCCGGTGTATTCGCAAGGCACAGCAGAGACGAGTATAAAGAGATAATTGAAAAAAACGGTGGAAAGAATGCTACTTCAGTATCCGGCAATACTTCTTTCATACTGGCAGGAGAAAACATGGGACAGTCAAAAAGGGATAAAGCGAACGATCTTGGAATAAAAATTCTGACAGAAGAAGAATTCCTGAGAATTATTGGTGAAGAATGATATTTCTGTTCAGTAATAATTTTCGGATGCCGCTAATAATTAAGCAAAAAACTCTTAGGTTTGTACTATGGAACTATTTCAAGGTATCAGGTTAAAAGCCGGTAATATGTTACTGGCTAAGAAAGCATCCTCATTAAAGAGAAAGAGATTCTATTCGAATATTTCCATGGTCAGGAAAATAGGTATAGTTTGGGATGCTTCAAAAATTGCCGAATTCAGTATCCTGTCACGGTTTCATCAGAAAATGAACGAACGAGGTATTACAGTTGAGATACTGGGATATTTCCCGGGAAAAGAGCTACCTGATCAATATACAGCACAAAGATTCCTTTCCATTATCAGGAAGCATGAGCTGAACTACCTGTATATCCCAGCATCAAAAGATGCAATGGATTTTATGGCAAATAAATTCGATGTACTGATAAATATAAATTCCGGGAAAGTCTTTCCCCTGCAATATATTCTCGAGATGTCACATGCCGGTTTTAAGGTTGGATTATACGAATCGTCGGAAAATGAATCTCCCTTAGATATGATGATGGATATTAAGCAACCGGTCAATATTGAAAGTTACCTTACTGATGTGGTTGAATATCTCGAAATGATTAATTCTGAAAAAAGTAAAATAGTATAATTAATTCTTCAGATGAAAAAGTTCAGAGGTACAGGTGTTGCAATTGTAACTCCTTTTAAAAATGATTTTAGCATTGATTTTGCCGCTTTGGGCAGGGTAATAAACCATGTAATAGAAGGTGGTGTTAACTATATTGTAGCTATGGGAACGACAGGCGAACCCGCCACGCTTTCAAAGGACGAAAAGAAGGCACTCATTTCCTACGTTATTGAAGCAATTGACAAACGTGTACCTCTAGTTGTTGGCATCGGCGGTAATAATACACAGGAAGTGATTAATTCGGTACGTCAATCAAACTTATCCGGGGTAGATGGTATACTTTCAGTGGCACCCTATTACAACAAACCTACACAAAAAGGTCTTTTTCAGCATTTTAAAGCAATTGCCACCAGTAGCCCCCTGCCTGTTATTATGTATAATGTTCCTGGGAGAACATCCTGTAACATTACCGCAGAAACATGTCTGGAACTGGCTCATGCCTGTGAGAATATAGTAGCAGTTAAGGAGGCATCGGGCGACATGACGCAGATAATGAAAATCATTAAGGGAAAACCGGATAACTTCAGTGTAATTTCCGGAGATGACATGTTAACAATACCTATTACAGCGGCGGGGGGAGCAGGTACCATTTCAGTGCTTGCTAACGCCTTTCCTGCCCAGGCAAGCGAGATAACAGGCAATGCTCTAAAAGCCAACTTCAAAGTTGCACGGGAATTACAATTCCGATTTATTGAAATGATTGAGCTGCTCTTTACCGAAGGCAATCCAGGTGGTGTTAAGGCTATGCTTAATATTCTGAATATATGTCAGAATAATCTTCGTCTGCCACTTGTTCCCGTTGGTAAACCTGTCTATTCAAAAATACAAAAGGCAATCGAAGAAGTGAACAAGGGCTGATCAGACATTAGCCCTTGCTCCCTGCTGGTCTCCTCCCTGCATGCGGCCATGACAGTTTTTATATTTTTTACCACTGCCGCACGGACAGGGATCATTTCTGCCAACCTTTTTATCAACACGAACAGGCTGTGGTTTCTTGTCTGCTTCCTGTCCTGCACCTCCGCCTGTGGAACTGTATTGTGAGAAATCGCTTCTTGAAGTTTTGAGCTTACTCATATCGACCTGCTTTCTCCTTTGTGCCTCTTTCACCTGGTCAGGGTCCTGTGTTGGTATATGACCCTTCATGAGAGTACTTACGACATCCTTATTCACTTTATTAAGCATTGTCTTGAACAGCTCAAATGATTCAAACTTATAAATCAGAAGAGGATCCTTTTGTTCATATGTAGCATTCTGTACCGATTGCTTAAGCTCGTCCATTTCTCTCAGGTGCTCTTTCCAGGCATCATCGATTGTGGCAAGGACTACTGTTTTCTCATATGATCGTGACAGTTCCCTGCCTTCCGATTCAGCTGTGGCTTTAAGGTTAGTTATTACCTGGAAGACCCTCGCACCATCTGATATCGGAACAACTACATTCTCATATGTATGCGACATTTTTTCATATACATCCTTAATAACAGGATAGGCCTGAGCGGAAATTGATTCTTCTTTTCTCTTATATGTATCAAGTACTTTTGCATATACCTTATCAGTTACCTCCGAGGCATTCAGCTCTTTAAAATCAGCTTCCGGAACAGGTGAATCCATTGAGAAAGAACGGATGAGATCAAAATCAAATCCCTCAAAATCAGAATCACTATGGTAGGTATCAACTATGTTTTCGGTAACGTCGTACATCATATTGGCCACATCAACACTAAGACGTTCTCCCAGAAGGGCATGTTTACGTTTTTTGTATATGACTTCCCTTTGTGAGTTCATAACATCGTCATATTCCAGGAGTCTTTTTCTTATACCGAAGTTATTCTCTTCCACTTTTTTCTGCGCCCGTTCAATCGATTTGGTTATCATAGGATGCTGTATCATCTCACCATCCTTAAGTCCCAGCTTATCCATTATCCCTGATATACGCTCGGATCCAAAAAGTCTCATCAGCTCATCCTCCAGTGAAACAAAGAACTGGGATGAGCCAGGATCACCCTGCCGGCCGGATCGACCCCTGAGCTGCCTGTCTACTCGCCGCGATTCGTGCCGTTCAGTACCAATGATGGCAAGACCGCCGGCTTCCTTAACCTCAGGAGTAAGCTTAATATCAGTACCCCTACCGGCCATGTTTGTCGCTATGGTAACAGTACCTGACTTCCCGGCTTCAGCAACAATTTCTGCTTCACGCTGGTGAAGTTTGGCATTAAGCACGTTATGCTTCAGTCCTTTCATCTTAAGCATCCTGCTCAGAAGTTCAGACACTTCAACAGATGTAGTACCTACAAGAACCGGACGTCCCTGTTTATGCATTGAGATAATCTCATCAATAACTGCGTTATATTTCTCACGCTTTGTCTTATAAACAAGATCTTCCATGTCGTCCCTGATAACAGGTCTGTTTGTAGGAATGACAACAACATCAAGCTTATAGATATTCCATAACTCACCTGCCTCTGTTTCAGCTGTACCTGTCATACCGGCAAGTTTATGATACATCCTGAAATAATTCTGAAGCGTTATGGTGGCATAAGTCTGTGTAGCAGCTTCTACCTTTACATTTTCCTTGGCTTCTATAGCCTGATGCAAGCCGTCGGAATATCTTCTGCCCTCCAGAACACGTCCTGTCTGCTCATCTACGATCTTTACCTTGTTATCGACAACTATATATTCTATATCCAGTTCAAAAAGAGTATATGCCTTTATAAGCTGGGTCATAGTATGAACCCGTTCAGATTTAACTGAATAATCCTGCAGAAGCTCATCCTTAATTCTCAGCTTTTCATGATCCGAGATTTCTGATTTCTCAATATCAGCAATCTTGGAGCCTACATCGGGAAGTATGAAGAAAGAGGAATCCTCTACCGAATCAGAAATAAGGTCAAGCCCCTTTTCAGTAAGCTCAACAGAATTAGCCTTTTCATCAATTATGAAATACAGGTCATCAGTGACCTTGGGCATCTCCTTGCTGTTATTCTGCATGTAAAAGTTTTCAGTTTTAAGCAAAAGAGACTTATTCCCTTCTTCACTAAGGAATTTTATGAGAGCATTATTCTTAGGAAGGCCCTTGAAAGCCCTGAGGAGCAGTTTACCACCCTCATCGGAGTTATTCTCATTTAACAGTCGCTTCGAATCTGCCAGAACCTGGGTAACAAGCCTTTTCTGGGCATTAACAAGCCGCTCCACCTTAGGCTTTAGTTCATCGAACTGTTGAGTATCATTCTTGGATGTTGGTCCGGAAATTATAAGAGGGGTACGGGCATCATCAATCAATACCGAATCAACCTCGTCGACGATCGCATAGTGATGTTTACGTTGCACAAGATCTTCGGGATTGATAGCCATATTGTCCCTCAGGTAGTCAAAACCAAATTCATTATTGGTTCCAAATGTTATATCAGCATTATATGCTTTTCGCCTTTCCGCAGAATTTGGCTGATGTTTGTCGATGCAATCCACGGTAAGACCATGAAATTCATAAATTGGGCCCATCCACTCAGAATCACGCTTGGAAAGGTAATCGTTAACAGTAACAATATGTACACCTCTTCCTGCCAAAGCATTCAAAAAAACCGGCAGTGTAGCAACCACCGTCTTCCCTTCACCGGTACTCATCTCTGCAATTTTCCCTTTATGCAGGGCTACGCCACCTATTAGCTGAACATCATAATGCACCATATCCCAGGTTATTTCATTTCCCCCTGCCATCCATTTATTGTTCCAGACAGCCTTGTCACCTACGATATTGATACTTTCCCTTGTAGCTGCCAGATCCCTGTCATATTGTCTGGCCGATACTTCGAGAGTGCTGTTTTCCTTGAACCTGCGCGCAGTCTCCTTTACTATTGCAAATCCCCTGGGAATGAGAGAGTCTAGGACATCTTCCAGCTTTTCATCTATCTGTTTCTCAACTTTGTCGATCTGATTATAGATATCTTCCTTTTTGTAAACATCTTCTTCACTTTCAGACTTTTCACGGAGTGATTTAACTTCATTTTCAAACTCCGCTATTCCTTCATGTATCTCCTTTTTAAGCTCAAATGTCCTATCCCTAAGTTCATCATTGGACAAATTCTGAAGCTTATCAAACTCAGCACGTATTTTTTCTACATATGGATTTATTTCTTTCAGGTCTCTTTCATATTTATTTCCAAGAAAAAGACCTAAAACACTATTTATAACGCTCATCTCTAGATATTTTACATTTTATAAAATTATCAGCAAAATTAGTTTAATTTTCTGATTAAGAATTCCAAATGTATAAAATATGCAAAAACCCCGCCAATTATGCGGGGTTTTGATTTTATTTTACAAGGGAATATTTAATTCGCTGGATTCCGTTTTCCCTGAACAACAATATTATATACAGTCCGGGAGGCTGTCGGGTTATGTCAATTGAAGCATTACCCTGATCAAGAGTAAGGTTCTTCACTACACAAATACCGGCTGAATTATATACACTGTATGTCACCTGAAATCCAGACCCTGTTGAAATGTCAGGAGTAATATAAATAAGTCCCCGGCCCGGGTTAGGATATAATGTAACAGGCTGAGATGCACTTACATCATTCACGGCATCAACGAGAGGATTTATCTTCAAATCCTCAATAACCCATCCCCATCCATTGGCAAAGGGATCGGAATATAATCTGAACCGTACCATCAGTGTATCACCTGCTGCAATTTTGTCAGTTGGTTTGTAATAAATAGTCTTCTTCTTCAGCATGTCCTCAGTTCCCACAAATGTGGAGTTCATTCCGTCGCTGCTCATCTGGCTGTTATAGGCAGTCTCCCATGAAGGGTACTCCCTGCAGTCATAACCTGGTGCAAGGGCAAACCATGTTTTTCCCAAGTCAGCAGAACCCTCCACAATGACATAATCGTAGAAATCAGAATAACCATAAACTGTACCTGGTTCACCAGGTTCGACAAGAACGAGTTCATTAAATGTTATGAGCATACCGGAACCACTAAATATGAGCGGATGTCTTAACAGGGCTATTGAATTAATACTCTTGTTATTGTCTTCAGGACTCTCATAGGGATGCCTGGTATTAAGGCCATAATGGCTGAAAGTAGCTGGACGAGATACAGTAAATCCGATATTGAAAAAATCGGCGGAGGCATCAGTAAAATCAGTTGAATAATTGTCTACAACTGAACTGATGCCCTCAATGCTTACTGAGAAATAGCCATTTACTGGTAAAACTGCAACATTGGGCACTTTGGCAGTATCAACCGCAAAGATTCTGTACTTAACTGAATCTCCTCCCTGAAGTGAGAGCATACTGGCATTAATAACTGCATCATAACTATCGTTTTTCCCAGCGACCATGCCCATATAATGAGAGGTTCCATCATTAACACGATATTCAAGGTAAACAGTATCAAGACCAAGATTATCATATGCGTTCGCCCTTATATTCATAGTATCGACATTCTGCATATAATATAAGGCAGGATTATGGGTAATAACAGGTTTAACTGTGTCGGTGCCAATATAAATACTGTATTTCAGAACATCATATAAAGAAGGTGATCTGTATAACCTGGAGAAGTAATCAGTAACAAAGTAATAGTACTGTAGTTCTGAACCGTATCCAGGTACTGTAATATTGGTCTCATAAGTGCTGTCAGTTCCGGCTGAAGTCATGAAAACCGTATCGCTGGTTGCAAACTTATCAAAGGAATAAACGACTCCAACCCTGTCGCGGTTATAAAGTGTATCTGATGTAACTGATATTGCGAGCTTCACAGCTGAAAGGTGGGCCTCCGTATCCTTCAGACTATCAGCATTGATTCTGGTATTCACCCAGCCAAGGTCATCAAGTATCGACATGGTGTAATTCCCCGGATCATGTATTGCTTCGCCAAGATCAATAAAGGGGGTCATAAGGGCATTAACTGCAAGTGTTGAATCTTCATCCAGGTGTGAAATGCTTGACCCCGGGTCCCATCTTGAAGGGGCATAAATTTTTGCTCTCTGGTCAGAGGTATATTTTCTTAAAAGAGGTCCGTTAAAGTAAACCTTATTATCTGTAAGAGCAGTAAGAAGAGCCGAAGAGTAGTTAATGTATGTCAGCGTATCTGTAAGCTTTTTCCCGGGCTGATCTTCAAGGAATGTATCATAAATCATCGGAAAGGAGTTGATTCCCCACCAGCCAACAGTTCCATTTGAGTTCATACTGTCATAGAATCCCAAACCGTGACAGACTTCATGAAGCACAACAGTTACAAGGTCATAATTGGTTGAAGGTGTAGCTCCGTCAGTTCCAAGGTACCACCTCACAGAGCTGTTAAGAGTGAGAACAAGATCGCCCACCGAATCTTCATTTATTGTATGTCCGGCTATCTTTTCAGCAAGTGAAACAGGATAATAGGCCCTGGGATTAAGGGCATTTATCCCCCAGCCGGCCACATAGCCGGTAACAGAAGTTTGTCCAAGGGTTCCATCAGATGGAATTTTAGTCCAGTCAGCCACTATGGTCAGTTTAGCATCATGTGGTAATACTGATTCGAGTATTGACACAGCATAAGCGAATGCCACTTTTGCGGCATCAGGAAAACCTGTATAATAGACCTTGATGTCTGCGCCCCCTTTTGAAGATGATCTTTTAAGAAATGACTTTGGAGGAGGTACATAAATCCTTTTGACGCTGGTGCCTGCATAGCACCTGGCATTGATTTTTGTATTACGAACATATTTCTGTGCCTTTGTCACAGAAGGTGCCAGGAGAAATGACAGGATGATCAGGAGAAAAGTTATCTTCTTCATGCATTTTCCTGGGCGGCGGCGGTGGATGTCCTGAGGTCCATTATATCCCTGTCAAACTGGTAAAGGTTATTCTTACCAACAAGTCGCAATTTGTCAAGAATAGTCCTTGCTGAAGCTTCCTCCTCGATGTGCTCGGTGACATACGTTTGGTGGATATTTTGGGTATTATTGTCTTTCTGGTGATGTGTCAGAGAGACAATTTCATTAATACTGTCAGTAATGAACTCTTCATGTTCAAGGACGGCATGAAACATTTCTTCAACACCTTTGAATTCAACAGGCGGCTGTTTTATTCCGGAGATAATTGCTTTTCCGTCTCTTTCATTTATATATTTTATGAACTTGAGCATGTGCATTCTTTCCTCTTCGGCCTGCACATACAGCCAGCCGGCAACACCGTTAAAACCGTTAGTTTCAGCCCATGAAGCCATGGCTAAATAGAGGCTTGAGGAATAGCCTTCTCGTTCTACCTGTCTGTTGCAGATATCTTCAATATTTTTTTTAAGCATGATCTGTTGTTTTAATATTTATCTAAGTAACATTAATTTCAATCATGTTGTTCAGCCTTTAAAAGCTCATCAATCTTAACCATAAGATCATTGATTGAGAAAGGTTTGGAAAACACTGCATGAGCACCGAGAGCCCTGGCCAGGTTAAGGTAATTTCCAGGACCTACCTTACCTCCACCTGAAATAGCAATAATCTTTATTGAAGGTTTGATTTCCCTGAGTTTCATAATAACCTTTAGTCCGTCTTCATCAGGCATAATGAGATCAGTAATAACAATATCGGTAACCGAAGGTTTAAAATGAAGTATGGCCTCCCTGCCATTTTCTGCCTCCATAACTGTATATTTCTTCCTTGCCATAGAGAGTTTAAGCATCTCCCTTAACTCCAGATCATCTTCTACTATTAATATCCCAGGCATATATTTACAAATTGATATAATTTACTTAATTGCAGATTGGATAGCATCACGCAATTCTCTTAAAGAAACGGGTTTCAATAAATGTTGTTTAATTATTCCCGAAATTAGCAATTTTTCCTCTATTACACCATGGTCGGGATCTGTAATTAATATGCATGGTGTACCTATTTTAAGCTCGTCGTACAAACCGGCGAGTTCCTCCTGTTTTATAAGATCTGTATCGGCCATATATATAATAAGATCCGGATTTTTCCCGGGTTCATTGAAAACAGTATACAGATTATCCATGTCATTTGCCCTGATAAGATCAAAACCCGAATTTTCAAGCGCTATAATAAGGATCTGTGATTCATGCTTATTGCCTGAAATTAACAGAATATTCTTCCTTTTATCACTTATTACCCTTTCTGGCTGGACTTTTAATACCGGCAGGTAAATATTGAATACCGATCCCTTTCCTTTTTCACTTGAAACAAGTATTTCGCCTTCCATCTCGCTTATAATTCCATGAACTACAGATAGACCCAGTCCTGTTCCTTTACCAAAGTCACGTGCTGAGAAAAAAGGTTCAAAAATTCTTTTCAGCAGTGATGGCTCCATTCCTTTTCCGGTATCCTTAAAAGAAATCAGAACATATTCATCAGCTACGATATCTTTATTAAATTCATGTCTTGCTGTACGTCCGTCCACAACTGTTTGCATCACAACCAGCCTGCCTCCTGTTTCTTCCATAGCCTGGAAGGCATTGGTCATCAGGTTCAGAAAGACCCTGAAAAGCTGGGTGGGATCGGCAAGAACTTTTACACCCGGTTTAGACAGGTGACTCCTGATAGTAACACCATCGGGCAAAACAGGAGTTATAAATCCAATTGTCTCTTTAATAACTTCGGTGACACTCACGGGTACTTTTTCCTGTTCAACCTGCCTGCTGAAAGTAAGTATTTGCTTTGTAAGCGACAAGCCCCTTGAAACGGCAGACATTATACGGCCGGCCTTCTCAAAGTGATCAGGGTCGTGCTGAAGATCTTCCTGAAGCATCTCTGCATAACCTGAAATAGTGGCCAGTATGTTATTAAAATCGTGTGCTATACCACCTGCCAGTGCTCCGACAGTCTCCAGGTTCTGTGCCTGGAGAAGTCTGTTCTCAAGCATCAACTCACGCGATGAGTCCTCCACTGCAAAATCTATATAAGAGGTCTTTCCGTTATCATCACGGGCAATATACCCCGAAAGCCTGCATGGTATTTCCGCTCCATGACAGTTCTTCAGAGTCACCCTGCCGAAGCTCATTGTATTGGATTCTTCAAGCTCCTCCATCTGCATTTCGAGTATACTGTCATCCACGTAAAAATTCCTGATATTGACTCCCTGCAGGGGTTTGTCCCCGTTGCATTCCATAATGCGCTGAAAAGAACGGTTTGCATGAATGATCCTGCCTTCAGGATCTATTCTGAGGAAACCGATTGGGAGATGGGTCTCAAATGTCCTGAATTCCTCCTCTTTTTCAATAACCGCCTGTTTTGTCCGGATAAGATCATTAATATCGGTTGTTTCTGCAAGAAGGTGAGTAACTTCCCCGTTACCTGTCATTAAAGGTCTGAATATAACTTCAAAGTATTTTATACCAAGGCCCGGGGTTTCAAAAGAGGCCTCATACCTTACAGTATTACCTGCAAAACAATTATCAATATTAGCCTTGATATAAGATGAAAAGGCATCTTTTCCCCAGATGTCGGCCAGGGTGCGTCCTACCACCGATTCACTCCTTATTTTGTGTGCCTTGCAGAACGTAGCATTTGCCTTCTCATAACTGTACCCGCGATTAATAATTGTAATCATCGACCTGGAAAAGTCGAAAATCTGATCAGAAATCTGCTTCTCTTTTTCAAGGTATCTCAGATATTCTGCCTCATTTTTGATAGCGGATTCTTTTTTCAACATCTGATAATTAACTGATATCCAGGTTAAAGGTCTTTTTCATATCTTTCAGAACAGGGTATTTACCAAACAGGTATGTAGCTTTTTGTTCATCTGTATAAAGCGAAACATTAGACTCCACAACATCAATCTTTGTTTCTATGTCAAAATCGGGCAGAACAAATCTTTCTTTAAGAAATGCTATAAGGCGCGGCTTATAGTTCTGAACGAATAGATCCCTCTGGTCGGCGTTACTAAGATGTATGCTCAAAATATGTTCATCACCAAACTCAGGTTTTACAGTATTGAACATACTAACTACCCTGGTTCCATCTTCTTTAAGGTGTGAAGTAAATTCCTTCCAGGCTTCCCTGAAAGCATCAGGTGTAAATTTCTCAGGGATCCTTTCAGTATTCTTTCCGAGTGTCTTTTCAGAGTCCCCGGCGTTTTTTTCTTCATTTTCAACACCTCCTGAAATGACATCCTTTATTGAGAAAGTCCTTACCGGTTTTTCAACTACAGGGTTATGGCTTACCTCAGATGTTGCCGCAACCTTTTGTCCCTTGTCCCCGGGGCTGACATCGTTTCGAATAATCTCCGACTTTGAAGGAAGAGGAATTTCCTCCCCGCTTAGCTGTTTGTTGTTATCAGGCTTTTTTTTTTCAGGCTCAACCTGCTGATCCCCCGATTCCATACATAACTTAATAAGGGCAAGTTCCACATGAAGTCTGGGATTCTTACTGCTTTTATAAGACAGGTCGCAGCTGCTTCCTGTTTCCAGGGCTTTATAAAGAAAGTCAACAGTACATTTTCCGGTTTGCTGAAGATACTTTTGCTTTATACCCGGTGTAGCTTCCAGCAACTTAACAGTAGACTGATCCTTGCTCACAAGCAGGTCACGAAGGTGACTGTTCAGTCCGGATATAAAATTATGTCCATCAAATCCTTTTTCCAACACCTCATTAAAAGTAAGCAGGGCCGTGGAAACATCACCGCTTACTGCCGCATCCACAGTCTTGAAATAGTACTCATAATCAAGCACATTCAGGTTTTCTATAACGTCCTTATATTCAATCTTTTTACCTGTAAGACTTACAATCTGATCAAATATTGAGAGTGCATCCCGCATTGCTCCGTCAGCCTTCTGGCCTATTATATGAAGGGCCTCTTCAGAGGCTTCAATACCCTCATTTTCTGCAACGTACATAAGTCTGCTAACGATATCATCGATTCTAATCCTGTTAAAATCAAATATCTGACAGCGTGATAAAATGGTTGGAATAATCTTATGTTTCTCCGTAGTTGCCAGGATAAATATTGCATGGGGCGGAGGTTCCTCAAGGGTCTTTAGAAAGGCATTAAAAGCTGAGGAAGACAACATATGAACCTCGTCTATGATATATATGCTGTATTTTCCAACCTGTGGAGGTATTCTCACCTGCTCGTTAAGACTCCTTATGTCTTCCACTTTGTTGTTGGAAGCGGCATCAAGTTCATGAATATTAAATGATCTGTTTGAATTAAATGAAAGACATGATTCGCATTCGTCGCAGGCTTCCTGGTTTTCGCCCAGATGATTACAGTTGATGGTCTTGGCAAAAATCCTGGCACAGGTTGTTTTTCCGACACCACGCGGTCCGCAAAAAAGGTAAGCCTGTGCAAGATGATTATTTTTAATGGCACTCTTCAGCGTATTTGTAATAGAGTCCTGGCCAACGACCATATCAAATGTGGAAGGACGGTATTTTCTTGCTGAGACAATGAAGTTTTCCATAAAAAGCAGATCCCTGTTATTCAAAAAAAGTTGAGATACAAATATAATTAAAAAGCCTTCCTGATAAAATCGTTTAACGAATTTTACATACAGCCTGAATTTCATAATCAGGGGAAAGACAGAATAATAGCCGAAATTTTTCAAATAATATTTTTTGAATAATCAAAATAATTGTACTTTTGCGAGCCAAAATCATTAAACTAATAAACAATTAATTACTATGTTAAATCAGTATGAAACCGTTTTCATTGCAACTCCCGTTTTATCTGAGAACCAGATGAAGGAAGCGGTACAAAAATTCAAGAAGGTCATCACCGACAATGAAGGTGAGATTGTTCATGAAGAAAACTGGGGCCTAAAAAAGCTGGCCTACCCTATTCAGAAGAAGTCGACCGGCTTCTATTACCTTATTGAATTCAAAGGACCCGGAGAACTCATCGAAAAGCTTGAAGTTCAGTACAGGAGGGATGAAAGGATAATAAGGTTCCTTACCTTCAGGATGGAAAAATTCGCCATCGAATATGCAGAAAAGAAAAGAAAACAAAAAGAATCAGTAAAATCGAAGGAGGAATAAGATATGGCACAGAATGAATCAGAAATAAGATATTTGACTCCCCCGACGGTTGAAGTCAAAAAGAAGAAATACTGCAGGTTCAAGAAAAACAGGATACGTTATATCGACTATAAGGATCCTGAATTCCTGAAAAAGTTCTTAAACGACCAGGGTAAGATCCTTCCCAGAAGGATAACCGGTACATCGCTCAAATATCAGAGGAAAGTGGCAAAAGCCGTTAAAAGAGCCAGGCAAATTGCTCTTCTTCCTTATGTTACTGACCTATTAAAATAAGGAGGATCATATATGGAAATTATATTATTACATGACGTAGACAAGCTTGGCCAGAAGGACGATATAGTAACTGTTAAAGACGGTTATGGAAGAAACTACCTTATCCCCAGGGGATTTGCAGTTGCAGCCTCTCCTTCTGCAAAGAAGATGCACAGTGAAAACCTTAAGCAAAGAGCTCACAAAGAAGAAAAGATCAAAGCTGAAGCCCAGGAAATAGCCGGGAAGCTTGCTGATGTTAAAATTGTGGTTGGTGCCAAAACAAGCACTACAGGGAAGATCTTCGGTTCAGTGAACACAATACAGATAGCTGAATCTCTTAAGGAGAAAGGTTTTGATATTGACCGTAAGAATATATCCCTCCCTGAGGATCAGATCAAGGAAGTAGGAAATTACAAAGCCGTAATAAAACTTCACAGGGATGTTAAGGTTGAGGTTGATTTTGAGATTATAGCGGAATAGACTTCAAGGCATATAGAAGAGGAGGTGTCTCAAAAGGACACCTTCTTTTTTATTTTTAGTAAGTATCGTGGAAATCTTTCCTGCGCTCGTATTTGAGATCCCCGAGTACACTGGCCTTTACTCTAATTGTAAAGTTCCACATTTTCATGGTTCCGTTGGGCACCCAGTTGAAATTCATCTCCCAGCAGTGCAGATCACGGGTTATTCCTATCTGCGTCATCGTAATCTTCTTCCCGGTAAAATCGTAACCACTTGTATAGGTGACAGACATTTTTTTCGTCAGCGATACATTTCCCCTTACTGAGAGAGTCTGGGAGATTATTGATTTAAGGCCGGGTTTGGAATAATTCAGGTTATAGCTGACATTCATTGACCATGGTACATCGAACACCGGATAGCCGTACTCATCATATAAACCTGACCCGGAATCACTCTGCGACATATCATCCGAACCTTCCAGTGGATTATTGTTTCCCACTGCTCCCCTGCCGGATGACTGACCGGCTCCCCTGCCATTGTCTTTACTGCCTTTAAGCAAATCACTCAGGCTGAAATCAAGACTGGTGGCAAAATTAGTGAGTCTCAGAATCTTACCTTTATCAGAGAGATAAAATTTTCCGATTGTTCTTCCCTGATCGTTCATTGAATACATCGTAAAGCTGCTGGAAGCAGAAATATTTATCTTATTAAACAAGGATGTATGCATTTGCATTGCGACCGGTGCCCAGCGCATGGAATCAGCAAATATATTATATGAAGTGGAGATGCCGAAGTTATCTATCAGCTTAACCTTGTGTGGTTTTCCCGTTGTGTCATTCTTACCGAACACTTTTGCTTCAACGATATTTACAAGGCTGAATGAAACGTTTCCGCTTTTGCTGGCTAAGGAAGGAGTACCGAATATGCTTCCCTCATAGATGGAATACTTTTGCAATAGTCCGTCAGGATTAGTTTGAACCTGCCTGTACATTTTTGAACTCAGACCAGCAAGCGAAGGGACAAAACTGAATCCAACCGATGGTTTTATAACATGCCTTATAGCCTGAATTCTGGAACCTGGCCTGGTAAAAGTGTAAGTACCAAATATCTGCGGACTGAACCCTGCACTGATGGACGGATTAAATGCCTGTCCATAGAAGACCCCGCTGGCTGTATCAATTTCAACAACATTTGAGTCTGCATTCCATAATTTTTCGATTTTCTTCGTATACATTACTCCGGTATATGTAACCGAGGGAGAAATTGAAAAATTATTAAATGGCCGTAACTGGATACTCATTGGGATCTGTTGCTGGAACCCGTTGTTCATCTTCTTAAATATATCGCTTGAAAACAGGAGGCTGTCCTTTGTGGCAATTTTATTATCAACTTTTGCGGTATAGGACAACTGAAGTTCCTGATACCATCTTGATTTACCAGTGCTGTATTTGCCTTTAAAGGGATATATCCTTGTCATATTAAAATCCATCTTGGGCAGGTCGAGGTTTACATCACCGGTCTTCACGTTCTGGCTGTGGTTGGCACTTATTGCGAAGTTAAAAGGAGATCCGTCCCATGATTTGGAATAACTTATACTTGACTGACGCTGTGTGGTAACATGCTCGGCCACTACATAACTGTTACTGCGGTCATACCCGTTGGAGCTCATATTAACACTTGCCGAAAACCTTGACCCTGGGGATGCCTTCGGATCCTGAGTATATGTCCAGCCCAGCCTGTAGTTAATCACCTTACTGTAATCCTGAAGACCAAGATGACCACTTATGTTATTTGCATAGCTGAAATTGAAGTTACCGCTGTATTTATATAGTTTTTTATAGTTCGACTGGGCTGTAAGCAGCCATGTACCGTTGGAATATACATTTCCCTTGAGAGCAAGATCAAAATAATCGCTTACCGCAAAATAGTAACCGCCATCTGTAAGTGAATATCCCCTTCTGTTTTCCTGACCTATCCTAGGAAATATTATTCCTGAAGCAGCTTTCTTTGTTTCGATAGGGAAGTAACCAAACGGGATGAAGAGAGGAAGCGGAATACCTTCCAGGACCAGGTTGCCAGGCCCCGATACTATTTTCTTACCGGGATATACCCTTGCTTTAGGAAGGTTAATATAGAAATGGGGGGTGTCAAGGTCGCATGTAGAATATGTACTCCTCGAGATATTTGAAGTTCCGTCTGCAAGTAATTTCGTAAACTGGCTGTGCAACAGGCCACTCTCCTGTTTTGTAACAATATTCCGGATAAGTGCTTTGTGTGTTTTAAAATTATATGTGAGTTCATCGGCAGTAAACTGCTGACTTCCGTCCTTAAAATCGGGCTTCCCCTGTACCACTCCCGATGTATCTTCCACACCGGAAGCGAACAACAGGTTTGTTTTCATATTAAAAACTATGGAATCGGCCTTTATTTCCATTGTACCATAGGTCACAACAGCCGACTTAATCAGGGTTACCTGCCTGTTCTTCATATCATTCCTGATATGCCCGGCGGCAGAATAGACCACTTTGGAGTCGATTGCATTTTTTGATACCTTAATAAGTTTCAAACCAGTGGTATCAAACCTGAGAGAATCGCGGGGGATCATAAGAGTATCAACAGGTACACCATTTACCTGTGCAAATGATGCCATACTCAGGGCCATCAACAGGACCATCAGAAGTAACCGCTTTTCTTTAAAAAAATACAACTTAAATATTATTTTTGTATAGTTTTTACAGGATCCCGTGGATGCCAGCGCAAAACTAATTAAAAAACACTAACTAAAAATATGGATTCAGAAATTATAAACGGCAAACAACAGTATAAAAATATACACCTTTTAAAAATGATTCCTGTTTTCATATTCATGTCAGTAATGTTAATGCCTTGCCAGAGCCAGGATCTGACAAAAAAGCAATGGGTCATCGTTATTGATCCGGGTCACGGAGGCAAAGATCCCGGTGCACTTGGTGCTTTCAGCAAGGAGAAAGATATCGTACTGGCAATTGCCTTGAAAACAGGTAAATACATAGAACAGAACATAAAGAATGCCAAGGTTATTTATACCCGTACAGGAGACACATACCCTGAACTGAGGGAAAGACCGGAGATAGCAAATAAAAATAAGGCAGACCTTTTTATATCTATCCATGCCAACTCGGCACCCCAAAAAAGCGTTAGGGGAGCCGAGACTTATGTAATGGGGGTTGCAAAAAACCAGCAAAACCTCGAGGTCGCCATGAAGGAAAACGAGGTTATTCTTCTTGAGAATGATCATTCCGCCAAATATGAAGGATTTGATCCCAAATCAGAGGTCTCATATATTATGTTCTCGTTGACACAGAAGGTTTTCCAGGAGCAGAGCATAGACCTGGCCACAAAGATACAGCAACAATTCAGGGAAAGAGTCAACAGGAATGACCGCGATGTTAAACAGGCAGGCTTCTGGGTTCTCTACACAACAACTATGCCTAGTGTGCTTATTGAGACCGGGTTTATAACAAATCCAGCCGAAGAAAAGTACCTTAATTCGGAACAGGGACAGGATTACCTTGCTTCTGCTATTTACAGGGCTTGTAAAGAGTATATAAATGAAATAGACAGTAAAAGCGGTATTTCGTGGGACAATAACCGGCCTGGCAGTTCAAAATCCATCAGCGATAAAAACGGGGTAATATTTAAGGTGCAGGTTGCCACCTCAGGTTCACGTATCTCTTCAACGCCCGAAAATTTCAAGGGATTAAACGATATTATTGAACTAAGTGCAGACGGAATGTATAAATATGCCTCAGGATCGTTTCTCACATACGATTCTGCCGCTTTATACAGAAAAAAGATAGAAAGTATCTTCCCTGATGCCTTTGTTATTGCTGTAAAAGATAACAAAATATTACCTTTGCAGCAGGTCCTGGAAGATAACAGGCTTAAATAAAAACTATTTAAATGAAAAAAATTTCTAACGAAGTTAAAGTCGGGTCTGTAGTTCTTGTCACAATTATTGCTTTTATCTGGTTATTTAATTTCCTGAAAGGAAAGGATTTTTTTAAGAGCTCAGCTTTTTATTATACCGTATACGATAAGGTAGGAGGGCTTGAAGAATCGAGTCCTGTCGAAGTTAACGGGTACCAGGTCGGAGTCGTTCAGTCATTGAGATTCCTTAATCCTACAAGTGGCAAGTTGCTTGTGGTTTTCTCAGTCGACAGGCATTTTAAAATTCCAAAAAACACAGTTGCCGAAATCTCGCCGGTATCACTTCTCGGTGGAATGAAAGTACAGTTCATATATGGAAACGGTCCGGGGTTTTATTCACATGGAGACACCATTCCCGGAAGGCTCGCCGAATCGCTTACCGATAAAATTGATACAGAACTCCTCCCTGTAAAGGACAAACTGGAAAGCCTCGCTGTAAGGATCGATAGTGTTCTTTCCTCAGTCGATGCTATAATGGACGAAAATTTCGTAAAAGACATGCAGCAAACTATGTCAAATCTGAATGGTACAACTAACCATATTAACAATATACTCGGATCGAAAGAAAAGGACCTGGAAACAACAATTGAGAATTTAAACAAGTTTTCCATGATGCTGGCAGGAAATACCGGTAAGATGACAAATACATTCAATAACCTTTCATCAATATCCGATACCCTAGCTGCTGCCGACATATACGGGTCAATAAATAATCTCAAGAAAAGCCTGGAACAGGCTTCGGAGTTAATGAAAAAGATGAACAACGGGAAAGGCTCTGCAGGTCAGTTCGTTACAAACGATTCGCTGTATATGAACCTCAATAAC
>JBJKPQ010000173.1:0-9676 GCA_046706305.1 Bacteroidales bacterium | reverse complement strand
CAATGCCCGACTTAAGACAAAAGTACTTTTTGAAAACTGGCAACAGTACCAGGATAAAGTTAAAAAAGGGTACTATCACCAATTTGCACGAAATGTGCTTCAATTGAACAACAGGAACAATACTTTCAGCGAAATTGGCCGTCTTAGCGGGATCAGTTATACCGACTGGAGCTGGGGGGGCCTTATCATGGATCTTGATAATGACGGATGGAAAGATATTTTTGTCGCCAATGGAATATTTAAGGATCTTCTCGACAGGGATTATCTGAATATATACTCAAATCCCTCAATGATGAGATCAATGATAAAAACCGAGACAAAAGCTATATTAAGACTTATTGATATGATGCCCTCGGTAAAGATTCCAAACTACACCTTTCATAATAACCAGGATCTTACATTTACAAATCTCTCCCGGCAATGGGGCCTTGATATTCCCTCTTTTTCCAACGGAGCAGCTTATGGCGACCTTGATAACGACGGTGACCTTGATCTTGTTGTTAATACGGTAAATATGCCACCTCTTATTTACAGGAACGAATCGAACAATATTTCCCGGATGAGATGGCTTGAAATAGAACTGAAAGGTGAAGGAAAAAATACTGCGGCAATAGGATCTGAGGTAACAGTGTATTATAATGGCAAAATAAATTATGCCGAACAGGTACCGGCAAGGGGATTTCAGTCGAGCGTGGATAACCGGCTTCATTTCGGCCTGGACACTTGCAGTATTGCTGACTCAATTACTATCAGCTGGCCCGACGGCAAATGCTCTGTATATTATAATATTCCTGCAAATCAGATTATTACTATAGACGAGAAGAAAATGTCAGGGGAATGCAGAAAAATTGCCAAATCAGCCTCCCCTGCCCTGTTCACTAAAACATCAGGTCCGAAGGGACTTGATTTCATACATAAGGAAAATGATTTTGACGACTTCGAGAGGGACAGACTATTATTCCAGATGATGTCAAATGAAGGACCTCATATTGCCAAAGGGGATGTTAATAATGACGGACTGACGGATTTGTATATCTGTGGCGCCAAAGACTCACCCGGAGAATTATTTATACAAAATCGTACAGGTAGCTACAGCAGGGCCTTTGAACCCGCTTTCGATAAGGACAGGATATCGGAAGATACAGATTGTGCCTTCTTTGATGCTGACGGAGACGGCGACCAGGATCTGTACGTAGCGAGCGGAGGGAATGAATTCCCTCTGAGCTCATCTGCCCTGACTGACCGGTTATATATTAATGATGGCAAAGGACATTTTACAAAATCAGATCAGATATTGCCGGCCGGAAGATATGAGAGTACCGCATGTGTTAAGCCTGATGATTTTGACCATGACGGAGATATTGACCTGTTTGTCGGGATAAGATTGCACCCGTTCGAATATGGCATATCTGTCAATGGTTACCTCCTCGAAAATGATGGCAGGGGCCACTTTACAAATGCCACAGCAAAAAGGGCACCGGGACTTACGGGAACAGGGATGATAACTGACATGGTATGGGCTGATATAGATAATGACGGAGACGATGATATTGTACTAGTCGGTGACTGGATGCCCGTAAAAATATTTATTAATAACAAGGGAGTTTTTAAAGAAGAAACTGCGAATTACGGCTTGCAAAATACAGAAGGATGGTGGCACAAAATAACTGCATGCGACCTTAATGGTGATGGAAATATAGATTTTGTCCTTGGTAATAACGGGCTTAATTCAAGGTTTAAAGCCAGTGCAGAAAAACCTGTAACCATGTATGTCAATGATTTTGACATGAACGGAAGCGTTGAGCAGATAATATGCGAGTATTTCGGAGAAAAATCATACCCTGTTGTGATGAAAGATGATCTTGTAAAACAAATCCCATCACTGGAAAGGAAATACAAAAATTTTGCCGATTATAAAGATGCTGCTATAGAGGATATTTTCTCACCGGATGTACTTAACAGAACATTAATGCTAACTGCTAGACAACTTAATAACTGTATTTTGATCAATACCGGTAATGGGAAATTCAGGATGTCGCCTTTGCCAGTTGAGGCACAGTTCTCGCCTGTTTATGCAATTTGTGCATATGATTTCGATAATGACGGTAAATGCGATATTATTCTTGGCGGTAACCAGTACAGGGAGAAACCGGAAGTTGGTATCAATGATGCAAGCTACGGCCTCTTTTTAAAAAACAAAGGAAATAATATATTTGAAGCAATACCAGCTCTCAAATCCGGTATATCGACAAAAGGTGAAATACGAGACATACAGGTCATTCACGACGGTGATAAAAATTTTATTTTAGTGGCTAGAAATAATGATAGTTTACAGTTTTATAAATATTGACAGAATATTATGAAGACAAGAAATTTAATATTAATTTTTGTTCTGATCGCAGGATCAGTAATTTCAGGATGCTCACCACGATCAAAATATGACCGAATGCTTAAGAGGGAGCTGGCAAGCGGTGTAAGGAATGATTCACTATTCATGGGCTTATACCTGGGGATGCCTGAAAAAGCATTCTATACCAAATGCTGGCAATTAAATAAAGAGGGCCTGATAAGGCAGGGACCTTCCAACACCACTGTGCAGTACGAAATAAAAAATGATCTTAAATTTCCTGTTGTCGCCAATTTTTATCCCAGGTTCATGCATGGTGATATATATGAGATGCCTGTGAGATATGTATATAAGGGATGGGCGCCATGGAATAAAAAAGTTTCCTCAGATGAACTGGAACTTGATATATTGAATTGGTACAAAAAGTTATATGGCAAGGGCTTCATTAAGGTTAAGCACCCTAAATGGGGAGCTGCTTATGTCAAAGTCGAAGGAAACAGGCGTATTACTATCTTCAGGGAAAATGAGATGTATGTGTGGGCAGTTTTTACCGACCTTCTCGCCAGAAACAGCCCCCTTAACCAGGCAGCAGACACATCAATTACCAAAAATGACTCCGGAAAATCAGAATGACCAGCTACATAAGACATACCCGTTTCTTTAACAGATTTTTTTTGCTGTTAATACCATTTATCTTTACAGGTTGTAATAAAAAACCTTCTAATCAGCTATTCAGCCTGTTACCAAACTCAAAAACCCATGCTGATTTCGTAAATCACCTTGATTATGAAAAACAGCTGAAAACAAAGTTTAATATATATACCTACCGTAATTTTTATAACGGAGGCGGTGTTGGACTTGGCGATATAAATAATGATGGACTGATCGATATTTTCATGACTGCCAATATGGGCAACAACAAGTTATATCTTAATAAAGGTAATTTTGAGTTTGAAGATATTTCGGCAAAAGCGGGCATCGAAGGTAAAGGCAACTGGTCCACAGGAGTCTGCATGGCCGATGTTAACGGCGATGGTCTTACTGATATCTATGTGTGTCATTCCGGCAATATGGAAGGTGACGATAAACGAAATGAATTGTATATAAATAATGGTGATCTGACTTTTACCGAAGAGGCTGGGAAATACGGGATAGACGATGGAGCCAATTCAACAAATGCAGTGTTTTTCGATTACGATAAAGACGGTGACCTCGATCTGTATGTCCTGAATAACTCTTCAAAAGCAATAGGAAGTTTTAATCTTAAAGACAACCAGCGCATGGTCAGGGATTCTGCTTCAGGTGATAAACTTTTCAGGAATGATGGTGGCAGGTTTGTCGATGTCAGTGCCCAGGCTGGCATATACGGAAGCATTATCGGGTTCGGACTGGGAGTTACTGTAGGAGATATAAACCAGGACGGATGGATGGATATTTATATCTCCAACGATTTTTTTGAACGTGATTATATATATATCAATAACCACGACGGAACCTTTACAGAGAATCTTACCAACATGATGAGGACCATATCAGCTGCCTCCATGGGTGCCGATATGGCTGACATTAACAATGATCATTATCCTGAGATATTTGCTACTGATATGGTTCCTGAACATAACGACAGGCTTAAAACCAAAACCACCTTCGACAGCTGGGAATCGTACAAAGCCAATGTTGACAACGGGTACCACCATCAGTTTACAAGGAACATGCTCCAGTTAAACAATGCTGACGGCACTTTCAGTGAAATTGGCCGGTTGGCAGGTGTTTCCGCCACCGACTGGTCGTGGGGTTCTCTTATAATGGACCTTGATAATGACGGGCTTAAAGATATATTTGTGGCCAACGGTATATTTAAAGATCTTACCGATCAGGATTATATCCAGTATTTTTCAAACAGGGATATGGTTATGTCTATTATATCCGGTAAAAACATTGATTACAAAACTCTCATAGATGCAATTCCTTCTGTCAGGATACCAAGTTATGCCTTTAAAAACATGGGTGACTACAGATTTGTGAATAAAGCCACTGAATGGGGACTGGCTACTCCGGGTTTTTCAAATGGTTCAGCGTATGGCGACCTGGATAATGACGGAGACCTCGACATGGTCGTAAATAATGTTAATATGCCAATGTTTATTTACAGAAATGATGCAAATAAAATCTATCCGGAAAATCATTTCATCAAGGTTATACTAAAAGGAGAAAAGAAGAACACAGAAGCTATTGGAGCAAAGGTAACAGTCAGGAACAAGGGGAAATTCATATACGTGGAGCAGGAACCCATGCGAGGATACCTTTCCACTGTCGATCCCAGGCCAAACCTTGGGCTGGGACCTCTTACAGAAGTTGATTCCCTTATTGTTGAGTGGCCGGACGACAGGGTTACAATTCTTAAAAATGTCAAAGCTGACCAGGTTCTTGTACTTGGCCAGAAGGATGCAAAGCATATGAATTACCACACTGTTAAGCCATCAGGTTCGGTAAATGAATATTTCAGAGAGATCAGCAATTCAAATATCATCAGCTTTGTTCATTCTGAAAACGAGTTTAATGACTTTGAACGAGAACCACTTATAAGTAACATGATGTCGACTGAAGGTCCCAGAATGTGCAAAGGTGACGTAAACAATGACGGACTGGATGATTTTTATATAGGTGGAGCAAAAGGTCAGGCCGGAGCCCTGATGGTCCAGCAAAGAAACGGTACTTTTACTCCGACAAATAGAGATCTCCTTGATGCCGATAAAATATCTGAAGACGAGGACTGTGTATTTTTCGATGCAAACGGAGATGGGTATCCCGATCTTTATGTTGCAAGTGGTGGAAATGAATTTCCCGAAAGTTCATCTGCACTTTCCGACCGCTTATACCTGAATAATGGCAAGGGACAATTTAAAAAATCACAACAGATACTGCCGGCAGGTAAATATGAAAGCAGTTCGTGTGTAAGAGCAGCTGACTATGATAATGATGGTATAATGGAGCTTTTTGTGGGTATCAGGCTTAAACCGTTTATGTATGGAGTACCTGTAAACGGTTACATCCTTGAAAATGACGGGAAAGGTAATTTTACTAATGTAACCTCAAAAGTAGCACCTGAATTGTCGGGGATAGGTATGATCCGCGATATGCAATGGGAAGATGTGGATAACGACGGTGACCTCGATATTATACTTGCAGGTGACTGGATGCCGATAAAGATATTAATCAATGATGGAGGTAAATTCAGGGAGAAAAAAGACGCCTTCAACCCCGTTAAGACAGCCGGATGGTATAACCGGATCAAGGCTGTGGATATTGATGGTGATGGCGACATAGATATTATTGCAGGCAATCATGGTCTGAATTCCAAATTCAAAGCCACTGATGATAAACCGGTGAGTATGTATGTAAATGATTTTGACCTGAACGGCGACGTTGAGCAGATTATCTGCCAGTACGACGGAGATAAGTCCTACCCGGTCGTACTCAAACATGATCTCACCAACCAGATACCGGGCCTGCTGAAGAAATACCCTAAGTATGAGATGTATAAAGACCAGCAGATCACGGATATTTTTACCCCTAATCAGCTAAAAGATGCTGTTCATCTTGATGTATATCATCTGGAAACTTCTGTTTTTATCAATGACGGTGCAGGCCATTTCTCTGAGAAGAAAATTCCTGTAGAAGCCCAATTCTCACCAGTATATGCAATTGAAACAGGCGATTATAATAATGATGGCAACACAGATATCCTGCTTGGAGGCAACCTCTTTAATGTTAAGCCTGAGTTAGGCAGGTATGATGCGAGCTATGGTACTATGCTCATGGGCGATGGCAAAGGGAATTACTCTTATGTGCCTGCCAGACTTTCAGGTTTAAGACTTGAAGGTGAGATAAGGGATATTATGGAAATAAAAACAACCAATGGCAAGATACTTGTTGTAGCACGCAGCAATGGCCCCGTTCAGGTTTTCAAATCACTTAGCAGGTGAAAAAGCTTTATGAGAAGATTTGCCCTCTTACTTCTGCTTCCTTTAGTTATATTTTCCTGCAATCGCGGGAAGGGGGATGATAATGAGCTATTCACACTTATACCTCCTTCTTTAACACATGTCAAATTCGAAAACCAATTAACAGAAAATAAGCAATTTAATATAATTGAATACCTGTACTTCAATAATGGTGCTGGTGTTGCAGCAGGCGATATAAACAACGACGGGCTTATTGACCTTTATTTCACATCGAGCCAGGGGAAAAACAAGCTTTATCTTAATAAAGGAAATCTCAGGTTTGAAGACATAACGGATGAATCGGGAACGGCTGGAGAAGGGAACTGGAAGACTGGTGTTACCATGGCCGATGTCAATGGAGACGGATTACTTGATATTTATGTTTGTGAAGTAGGTGACTATAAAACCTTTAACGGGAGAAACCAGCTGTTTATTAACCAGGGTGATCTTACCTTTAAAGAAGAATCTCATGCTTATGGACTTGATTTCCAGGGATTCTCAACACAGGCTGCATTCTTTGATTTTGATTTGGATGGTGACCTTGACATGTACCTTCTTAATCACTCAGTGCATACTTCAAGAAGCTATGGAAGTGTTGCCCTCAGGAATCAGGAGGACACACTTGCCGGTGACAGGCTGTACAGGAACGATGATGTGAATGGCAAGCATGTATTCCATGATGTTACAAAATCAGCAGGAATATTCAGCAGCCAGATAGGATACGGACTCGGTGTTAATATTTGCGATATTAATAATGACGGTTATCCTGATATATATGTATCAAATGATTTTCATGAAAATGATTACCTGTACATAAATAATGGTGACGGGACATTTTCTGAGAAGCTTACTTCACAGTTAGCCCATACAAGCCGGTCCTCGATGGGAAATGATGTCGGAGATATTAATAATGACGGCCGCCTTGATATAATGGTGCTTGACATGCTTCCCGACGAGGAAAAAATAAGGAAACAATCAGGAGGTGAAGATGATTATGAACTATTCATGTTGAAGCTGAAATATGGTTATTATTACCAGTTTGTCAGAAACACCCTCCAGCTGAATCTCGGCAACGGCCTGTTCAGTGAAATAGGAAGGTTAGCGGGAGTATATTCTACCGACTGGAGCTGGTCTCCCCTGTTTTGCGATGTTGATAATGACGGATGGAAGGACCTGTTCATCACAAATGGTATCTACCGCAGGGCAAATGATCTAGATTATGTCAAGTTTCTTACAGGGGGAAACAGAATGCGCCCGGATAATAATACCAGTAAATTATCAGATAAAGTGCTTTATGAAAAGATGCCTCTTTATCCTCACATTAATTATATTTTCAGGAACAACGGGGATCTTACCTTCACAAATAAAGCCAGGGACTGGGGATTCAAAACTAAATCCTATTCCAACGGTGCAACGTATGCCGATCTCGACAATGACGGGGATCTGGATCTCATAGTCAATAACATAAACGATAAAGCCTTTATCTATAGAAATAATTCAAATACCCTGTCCGGTAACCACTATTTATCTGTGGTACTTAAAGGAAAGGGTCTCAATAAAAGAGGAATTGGTGCAAGAGTTACAATATATTGTAATGGTCAGGAACAGCTTTCTGAACAATATCCCACAAGGGGTTTTATGTCGGCCACATCAGACGTACTGCACTTTGGCCTGGGGTCATCAGGATTAATAGATTCTCTTATAATCAGATGGCCAGATCTGACCACACAGACACTTAAAAATATTAAAGCCGACCAGGTTGTGATCCTCAATCAGGAGGACGCTCATAAAAACTCAGAGGCCACCATATCAGCACACGCTGATAATATAACAGCATTCCGGCAGGAAAAGTTTTTGGGATTGGATTTCAGACATGAAGAAGATGCATATGTCGACTTCTACAGGGAGAAACTGATTCCTCACAGTCTTACATCAGAAGGTCCGGCCCTGGCTGTTGGTGACATTAACAATGACGGGCTTGATGATATATTTGTCGGGGGGGCAACCAAACAGCCATCAGAAATATACCTGCAGGTACATGGAGGCTCCTTCAGGCAAATAACCCTGCCGGTACTGTCGCAGCAACGCTATACTGAAGATGTGGATGCTGTGTTTTTTGATGCTGATGGCGACGGAGACAACGACATTTATATAGTTAGAGGAGGAAATGAGTTACCTGCAGGTAATCCCTTGCTTACTGACATCCTTCTTCTCAACAATGGTAAAGGAAATTTCACAAGGGGAAAACTGCCATATTTTTCACACAACGGATCCTGTGTTGCAGCCTGCGATTTTGATAATGACGGTGACATTGACTTGTTTATTGGATCCCGGTCAATTCCCGGAGCCTACGGCTTGACTCCCGATCAATATCTCCTTGAAAATGACGGTCATGGCAATTTCACTGATATTACCGACGAAGCATCGCCGGGCTTAAGGAAGGCAGGGATGGTAACAGATGCCGGATGGTTCGATTACGACAATGACGGCGATAGTGATCTTGTTCTTACAGGTGAATGGATGAATGTAACAATCTTTAAAAACAGTAACGGCCATTTTGAAGATGTCACATCTTCTGCAGGTCTCAACGGTACATCAGGCTGGTGGAACTGTGTTACAACTGCCGATGTAGACGGAGATGGTGATATGGATATGATATGCGGAAACCTGGGGCTTAACTCCATTCTGCATGCTTCTGAAAAAGAACCTGTTACAATGTACCTTAATGATTTCGACAGAAACGGATCACTGGATCAGGTTATTTGTACATATGAAAATGGCACAAGCTATCCAGTTGCTTCCCTCGATGAACTGATTGGCCAAATTACAGGACTTGATAAAAAATATCCCGATTATTCGGGTTTTGGCGGTCAGACTGCTGAAAATATTTTCGGCAAGGAGATGCTTAACAAATCGCTTGTTAAAAAAGCTGTTATGTTTGAAAGTTCACTGTTCCTTAATAATGGTGACGGAACATTCACCTGCGAAAAACTCCCTGTTTATGCACAGTTTTCTCCTGTCAGAAATATTATCAGCAGCGATATAAACATGGATGGGAAAAATGATCTTATTCTTGCTGGGAATGATTATGCTGTCAGGCCATCTTACGGCCGTTATGACGCGAGTTACGGTTGGTTTATGGAAGGGCAGGGCAACAATATATTTAAAACACTAATGCCGTCCGAAAGCGGTTTCGCTGTCAGGGGTGATGCAAGAAAATTACGACTGATAACGGTTAGCGGGAAGAAATATGTCCTTGCTGCTGTTAATAATGACAGCATAATGACATTCCGTATCAATAAGTAAGCAATACTGGCGCCGATTT
>JBJKPQ010000172.1:0-8411 GCA_046706305.1 Bacteroidales bacterium | reverse complement strand
CACCAGATAAAAAAGGGGACAGTCGTAAATATTGAGTTTGATATACTGGGTAAGTATATAGCAAAGATCGTTAAACAGCAGTTGGGGAGGTAAGCGGAAAGGGTGCAACGGTGCAACGGCACAAAGGCGCAATGGTGAGACTTGGGCTCTTGGTTCCCCTCCTCGGAGGCCTGTCCCGACCGAAGCGTCGGGAGGGCTAGGGGTGGGTTTTTCAGTGTGAGTGTGAGCCCGCCCGACTGAACGATTCAGTCGTTCGGGCGGGTGTGAGTAGTGAGTTCATTCTGTCAGACTCCCCTCCTTGGAGGCCTGTCCCGACCGAAGCGTCGGGGGGCCGGGGGTGGGTTCTTCCATAAAAAAACAACAATTGAAACGAAAGATAATTCCATACAACCCCGAACTGAAAAAACTTGCAAGAGACCTGAGAAAGAAAATGACTCTCTCCGAAGTTGTGTTGTGGAATGAACTCAGAAATAAGAATATGATGGGATTTGACTTTGACAGGCAAAAGCCACTAGGAAATTACATCGTTGATTTCTATTGTAAGGATCTGTCTCTGGCAATTGAAATTGACGGTGATTCGCATTATTTCAACTATGACAATGATATTGATAGACAAAGAGATCTGGAAAAGCTGGGGATCAGATTTTTAAGATTTGATGATATTGAGGTCAAGAAATCAATAGATAATGTTTTGAAGGTAATTGAACTTTGGATAATTAATAACCGACCCACCCCAGTCCCCCCCGACGCTTCGGTCGGGACAGGCCTCCGAGGAGGGGATCTAAGAGCCTTTGAATCTGGCCCATACATCATGATAAGATGATGAGCAACGCAGATTAATTCATGCATATATATAGCCCGGCATACTTGTAGTCAGTGTGAGTTTTAGTAGTGAGTTGATTTTTTCGGACTCCCCTCCTTGGAGGCCAGTCCCGACCGAAGCGTCGGGGGGGCTAGGGGTGGATTTTTCGAAGGCACTGAGGCGTATTGGCACAATGGCGCAACGGCATAATGGTGAGACTTGGGCTCTTGGTTCCCCTCCTCGGTTTGTTCACCGTAGCATTTATGCGCAGGTGAAGAGGGGCTAGGGGTGGGTTAAGCTAGTGTGAGTGTGAGCCCGCCCGACTGAACGATTCAGTCGTTCGGGCGGGTGTGAGTAGTGAGTTCATTCTGTCAGACTCCCCTCCTGGACGAAGGTTGGGGTGGGTTTAAAACCTTCAATTCTATGACTAAAATTTTTGATAAATTCATAAGTTTTTAATTTCAAAAATTTAGGTATCTTTGCCGGACAATAAAAATCTACCATTATGGCAGAAAAAACCAGATATTCAGATGAAGAGCTTGAGGAATTCAGATCAATAATTCTTGCCAAGCTGGATAAGGCCAGGAAAGATTACGAGATACTTAAGTCCAGCATTACACATGAAGAGAGTAATGATACAATGGATACATCTCCTACATTCAAAGTACTGGAAGAGGGCGCTACCACCTTATCAAAAGAGGAAGCAGGCAGACTGGCTCAGCGTCAGCTGAAGTTTATACAGCATCTGCAGGCTGCATTGATAAGGATAGAAAATAAGACTTATGGTATCTGCCGTGAGACAGGTAAACTTATATCAAAGGAAAGGCTCAGAGCCGTACCCCATGCAACTCTTTGCATGGATGCCAAGATGAAACAGAAATAATACATCATTTCAGACTGTTTAAGGGAAATACTATGTCCTTATATAAAAGCTGTTCAAAATTATGAGCAGCTTTTTTTATTACATTTATCTCATATTAATGCTATGAGATATCGCATAATTACAGCAGCAATAATTCTATTTACTTGCAGTTCATTACCTGCACAGGTACCGGATTCCGCTAAATTCAGGCTGGCAGAACCCTATTATTTTCATCTCGATTACCTGAAAACAGATCCTGCCCTGCTTATTGATGTGAGGGAATTCTTCGAGTATAAGAGATCAAGGATAAAAGGCGCTGTAAATATACCGGCCTCATCGTCCCTGAAAATAGCCACCGATACTATCGATCATAACTGTGCCCTGTTTTTATACTGTACCTCCGACTCAAGAAGCAACTGGGTGGCAAAGAGGCTGTACGACCTTGGCTTCAGGAATCTGTACTCACTGAAAGGCGGTATCGTAGCCTGGAAAAAAGACGGTTTCCCCGTGGAAAAGAAGAGGATGAAGAGGAATAAGAAGGAGGGACTGAGAGACCATACCAACTGACTGCCCAACCGCACGACCTCAGGACCGCCCTGACGCTCCTTCGTCGGTCAGGGTCTACGTTTCGCTTCGACAAGACTGCCCTGACGCTCCTTCGTCGGTCAGGGTCTACGCTTCGCTTCGACAAGACCTTTCCAAAATTAATCCCCACCATGCTAAGCTTTTAGAAGAATAAATCGTAAGTTTACACCTCGGCCATACCGAATATTGTAACGCTGTGAAGCTGATTCCTGCGGAAAATAGTTGAACAATTTGTAAAAACTTCTGATTATGCGACTGCAACCTGGCTTTATAAGAAAATCCGGATTCAAGGCAATAGCCGCTATATTATTAGCAAGCTTAAACATTTTAACATACGGACAGATTGACGGTAACAGAAGTACAAAATACAGCGCATTTTTAGTGACGGGTTATAACCGCGGGTTTGGACTGGAAGGTAATTTTATCCTTCATAATTTTGTCCGGGAGTTTCCATTCGAGGTAAAACTGGGTGTTGGTTATACAGGTAATAACCCGGGTAACGGATATGATGCCCGGCGTATGTTTGTAGATAATAATATTGATGGTACCCCGGGTAAAACAGGACAATCATTTAACCTCAGTCTCGATTTCATGTTGTTGCGTAATATATTCGGACTCGATAGTTCCTACTTTGCCTTTGGCCCCCGCTTCTCTACTTTCTATGGCGACTTCAGGTACATCGACGGGGAGACCCTGGAAGTATCATCACATCAATGGGGATTGGGAGCTGCCCTGATACACCGTTTCCCTATGTATAAAAAAATTGACCTTGTCTTCACCTACGGTTTCGATTATTTCTTTCCCTCCACAATATCCGGACACGGCACTTCCTATAGTCCGGATAATGATAATTTAAATCCTAAACCTGATATCCTGAGCGGGGTAAACCTCTTCAGGTACCATGCTGTTGATAAAGCCATTAACCAGCCCCGTTTCATGCCACGGCTGATGCTGGGGGTGATGGTGGATTTCTGAAAAGGTCCTGCGGTTGTGCGGTCCGGCGGTCCGGCGGTTGTGCGGTTGTGCGGTCTTGCAGTCTTGCAGTCTTGCAGTCGGGGAACATTATTTGTAATTTAGCATATATTAACAAAATCGTGCTAAAATGGGAACTATAAAAAATTTTGAAGAACTTGAGGTCTGGCAAATGTCTAGGGAGCTTGTAAAATCAGTTTATTCTGATTTCAGAGGATGTCGTGATTTTTCATTTAAAGATCAGGTAACACGAGCGGGGATTTCTATAATGAATAATATATCAGAAGGTTTTTGTAGAAGAAGTGATGCTGAGTTTCGTCAGTTCCTTAATATTTCCAAAGGTTCAGCTGCTGAAGTTAAAAGCATGTATTATATAGCTGAAGATCTGGACTATGTGTCTGGAATAATCGCAGTTGAGAGAAGAATGATGGCTCAGAAAATAATGAATGCCGGAAGTAGTCTTATGAAATATCTGTCAAAATCTTAAACCAACTTATATAAGTTTATCGACCGCAAGACCGCACAACCGCAAGACCGCATGACCGCCCTGACGCTACGGTCAGTGGCCTGCCCTGACAAATACTTTTCGTCAGGGATCTTCGCTTCGCTTCGACAAGACTGCCCTGACGCTACGGTCAGGGTCTACGCTTCGCTTCGACAGGACTGCATGACCGCCGGACCGCACAACCGCCCGACTGTCTGACCTTTCCCTTTCTTTTCTGCTTTTATACTATCTATTACGCCCCAAAACAATTATCTTTGAGCGCATTTTTCAAAAAATCAAGGCATCATGTCTGACAAAGAAATATCGGGAGCAGAGGAGAAGAAACAGGCGGGGAGCAGCAATGGTGAGAAATGGTATGCTCTTTATACACGTCCCAGGGCGGAGAAGCTTGTTTATCAGCGACTTGTGGAGAACGGAATAGAGACATTTCTTCCTGTTCAGAAGACATACCGAAAATGGAGCGACAGGAAAAAACTCATTGAGAAGCCTTTACTGTCTTCATATATTTTTGTAAGGACAACGAGGAAGATGTTTCCGATCGTATTCAACACAAACGGTGTGGTGAAGTTTGTATCATTCGAGGGACAGCCCGTCTCCATACCACAGAACCAGATAGATAATCTAAGGCTGCTTATCAACAGTGACGCAGAAATTGAAGTGACATCCGAAAAATTTGCTACAGGTGATAATGTGGAAGTAATAAGCGGTTCACTCATAGGCCTAACCGGCGAACTCATCAAGATCGGTAATCGCAACCGTGTTGTTGTAAGGATCGATCGCCTCGATCAGAATCTGGTGCTTAAGATCCCGAAATCCTTCCTCCGAAAGAGATAATTCCGGATTGCCACCACACCTTAAGTAATAATCATTTCATATTGCTTAAATTACTCTTTTCTAGAATCTTTGTGTGGAGGAGTAAGGAATACTCCACTGCCAGATATCTGGCCGCATTAGCTCCCCTTTAGGGGAGATGTCAGCTCCGCTGACAGAGGGGCTGTAAACCCTTATTCCGGGTGACGGTTGCTCGTCCCCGGTTTTCCACTCACCGGGTGCCGGTCGCCGGCCTTCCGGTTGCCGCCTACAACCCTAGATCTTTGATACGGATCTTCACCCGAAAAGAATTCTTCAGTTCCTCCTCACTGATAAGGATAAGGTAACCTCCTCCGCCGGCACCTGAAAGCTTCCAGGCGAGTGCCTTATCCCTGTACTCATTAATAACCTTCGCAATGGCTGCATTCAGCATGGCAGGGAACATTTTTACCTGTGCGTTGAAGGAGTCGAGGAAACCCTTTGAAAAAGTATCTATATCTTTATCCTTCAGCCCTTGCCAGGTCATATCCGCCGCCTCTGCCAGTCTTCTTACGTTATCGGTATTTATAAAAGTCTCCTTTAATACATTATATGCGTCGGGACGAGGCCACAGGGTGACCATCGACAGTCTTGCCTCCAGCCATTGGATTGTTTCCGGATCAGATATTGTCTCAAACCATGACGGCCAGTATTCCCCTTTATCATAATAGAACCTGTTAATACCCGGCATTGTGATGCCTATGGAGTCCTGCGATCCGCTTACCTCCTGTGTACCAGGATCGTTATCATACCTGAACAGTGTCTTTGCCAGTTTCTCGGGTTTCTCAAGTGGCAGGTGATCATTCCAGAGCTCAATAGCTTTCTTTCTTGTTGAGGTAGCCATTCCCGATCGTTCATTGAACTCGATAGTCGGCTCCAGCGATGCTGTTATTGCTGTACCCGGGTAGTATTTTGATACATAAGGCTGGTCGATCCAGGTACCTGCAAGGTCGATGCGATATGGCAGTGGTTTAACTGTACGGAGCGCTGTTGACGATCGTGCAGGGAGATCGGCATATGGGATTCTCTTAAGAACTTTGTATTCGATGTTTAAATCGCTGCAGAGTCTTTCCTTCTCGGGTGTGTGGCCGTCTTCATTAACTATAAAAATATCGGGACGAATAGTTTTAATATCATCTATAAAGTCGAGCAGGCCTCCGCCGCTGTTAACGGAAACAGCCGAGACACACGCCAGGGCCCGCAGCATGTAGGCTCTCTCATCTTCAGAGTTGATGGGTTCTCTCCCTTTGAGCTCACGCAGCGTCCGGTCGGCTCCCAAACCAACATGGACATTACCATATTGTGAAGCTTCTTTAAGAAAAGCCACATGTCCGGAATGCAGCATATCGAAACATCCGGAGACAAAAACTTTTTTTCTGTCCGTATCCATAGTACTTAAATGTGTTTATCGCTGAAAACAAATATAGGGAAAATCCGGAAACCCGGAGACCGGACGACCGGACACGCTGAAGACCGGTTACCGGGGCCCGGAATTAAAAAATCTGCGGATCCTTCTTAAGCAGCGGACCCCCTTTCGGGCCGGTCTTGATCCTGTATGTGAAGGTGAAGTTTACAAAGTGGTACTTGTCGTTTGCTTTGGAGTATTCAGAGGTATAGCCTTCAAGGTTATCAACGAAGGTAAACCTGCCTCCCAGTTCAATACCGAAAGAGAAATCAGCTGTATAACGCATCCTCACACCTGCACCTACAGGCAGTACGGTAGTGAAACCACTGAGATCTGTTGCATGCGGGGCAAGCACATTATTTGGTGATACCTTATATGTTAGTCCGCCGATACCTGTATAGACATACATATCGAGTGAAGAGATGATTGACTGGAAAGCCGATTTGTCGCCTTTGAGGAAGAGGAAGCTGTTTTCACCCCTGTTCTTGATAAAGTAGAATTCACCTAGGAGAGATGGCTCGAAGAAAGAGGTTGTGGAATTAAAGCCCCTGGTCTCGTTCGATCCTCTTACATCGGAGGAATGAAAAAACCCTGTTACAAAGTTAAGCCTGGCCGACACATTCTCCAGGAGCCTGTACCTGAAGTTAATGGTAAGGTTGGCAGCTGTATTGTGGAATGAGATATCTTTCAGACCAAGAACATTCTTTCCGGAGGTATATCCTCCTATATCGCCGTAGAACTGGGTGGTCCCCAGCGAAGCAGTGGCTTCATACCGTCTTGTCTTCCACAGCTGTGCGCTGAGAATAGAAGGCAGCATCAGGAAAAGAATAATGATGACAAAAGGTCTTTTCATCGGGGTTATCTGTTTAATTAACTATCACAGCCGGCAGTTAGTTGGTTAGTATCGGAAACACCTGATAACCAAAAGTAAAAAAAATAATTAATGTGACAAAAAAATAGAGAAAGTTAGGAAGAAGGATATATGGCACCCGGCACCCGGCACCCGGCACCCGGAAGATATGTAAATAATTTATTTCAGGTATATTGATTCGTGGATTGTAAAAGTGTAAATCTGGAATATTTAATTATACGATACTAATTTTTGATTTTGCTCCTAATCAATTTTTTTACTTCTAGCGCTAATTAATTTAGCAAGCATTGCACTTACCTTATCACATTTATCAACTAGCATATCTTTGGTAGCAGTATCAATATAACCTATTTCATTGGCAATAATCAATTGTGTAATAAGTTCTGCAGATGATCCTTTCGAGATATAGAAGAACCTTATTGATTGTTTATCAGTTCCTTATTCGTCACCTTCAGCAATATTACTTGGAATACTAACTGATGATCTTTGGATCTGATCCTTAAGGCTATAATCTTTTCTGAAAGATTGTATTTGAGTTAATTGATAGATTTCAACAGCTAAATCTTTGGCTAATTGCCAAACTCTTAAATTTTGGAAATTTCCCATTATGCAGCGATTTAAATTAATAATTGATTAACAGCACAAAACAATTCCACGTGTTTTGTATCAATTATAAATATAAGAAATTATAGGGTCTTTTAGATAGCCGGGATATTTTTAGCCGTTGCGCCCTTGCGCCATTACGCCTTGGTGCCTTAGAATACATACACCACTCCCAGCTTAACATTAACGAACGTCTCCCTGGCCCTGCCATCCACCTGCGACATAGCGCCCACGCTCATATTAACTGCGGTTTTCCTGTTCAGTGTATATCTTATTCCTGCACCGGGATTGATGAACAGCTTTGTAGTATTAAAATCGGAGAAATTAAGAAGCAATCCGCCGTCACCGTACAGATAGGGAGTCAGCCTGGCGATATTGAATGCATATCTGAAGTCGAGGAACAGCGGAACAAGGATACCGCTTTCATACGAATAGAGTCCTGTGCCGATACCCAGGAGGAAGTTCCTATTTACCTGGTATCCGTTGACAGATGTAAGTCCTATAAAATACTTTGAATAGGAATATGTTGTGCCGTTGAGGCCGAACCCGCCTGTAATCTCGTTGATTGTCAGGAACCCGGGATTCGAGTTGAGGGTCGAGAATGGCATATTGGGTACAACCTTGTACTGAGCCGATGCCAGGGAGCTGATGCCGGCAGCTAATATTACGATAAGAATAATTCTTTTCATAGGCTAAGGCAAATATAACTATTTTGAAATACCCCAGATTGATATAGTACAGTATTTTAACGTAATTTCATGCAGAATGTTGCAGGAGAAATGGCAATGTTTCGAAACGGCGCAGAGGCGTAACGGCACAAAAGCTCTTGGTTCCCCTCCTGGCTTTGTTCACTGTAGCATTTATGCGCAGGTGAAGAGGGGCCAGGGGTGGGTTTTTCGAAGGCACAAGGGCACAACGGCGCAGAGGCGCAGGGGCGTAACGCCCGCCCGACTGAAC
>JBJKPQ010000171.1:0-4395 GCA_046706305.1 Bacteroidales bacterium | reverse complement strand
GTTAAGTGCAGGTACAATAACTGTGACCATGTTGCCCCCGTGTTTTTTATCAATTTACGAAAAAAAACGACATAAGAGTCACATAAATGACTTTTTAACAGTTATTTAAGATACTTCCTGATGTTATAAAGTTTATTAAGGGCCTCAACCGGTGTAAGGTTATCAATATCAATCTCAATAATCTCATCTCTTATCTGCTTAAGAACGGGATCGTCGAGCTGGAAAATGCTCAGCTGCATCCCTTCCCTGTGTCCGGCAATCTCATCAACAGCTTTTGATGGTACCTGCTGGCCGTGACTACGTTCAAGGTCCTTCAGAATATCATCTGCCCTGTTCACAACACTCCTTGGCATACCAGCCATACGGGCTACATGTATACCAAAACTGTGTTCACTCCCTCCCCTTTTCAGCTTACGAAGGAAGATAACCTTATTATTAAGCTCCTTTATAGACACATTATAGTTTTTGACACGAGGGAATGAATTCTCCATCTCATTCAGTTCATGGTAATGTGTGGCAAAGAGTGTTTTAGCCCTCAGCTTGTTCTCATGAAGATACTCAACCATTGCCCAGGCAATTGATATCCCGTCGTAGGTACTTGTTCCGCGTCCTATTTCATCGAGAAGAACTAGGCTTCTGTCTGAGAGGTTATTGAGAATACTGGCCGTTTCATTCATTTCAACCATAAAGGTCGACTCGCCCAGGCTTATATTATCAGAAGCTCCAACCCTTGTGAATATCTTATCTACAATACCCCCGTTAAAAGAAGCTGCCGGGACAAAACATCCGGTCTGAGCCATCAGCACGATGAGTGCAGTCTGCCTCAGCAAGGCAGACTTGCCCGACATGTTTGGACCCGTTAGTATGATTATCTGCTGATCGTCGGTATCAAGAGTAAGATCGTTGGGAACATATGATTCACCAACAGGCAGTTGTCTCTCTATCACGGGGTGTCTGCCATCCTTTATTTCCAGCGTCAGTGAATCATTAAGCACAGGTCTTACATAATTATTTTCGGATGACACAACTGCAAATGAGTGCAGGCAGTCGAGGCTCGCTATCAGGGAGGAATTGAGCTGTATAGGAGGAATAAATTCCAGGATCGCCAGGACGAGGTCGTTGAAAAGCTTTGTTTCCAGGGACATAATCTTCTCTTCTGCACCCAGTATCTTGCTTTCATACTCTTTTAATTCTTCCGTGATATACCTCTCTGCACTGACAAGAGTCTGTTTTCTTATCCATTCCTGCGGGACTTTGTCTTTGTGCGTGTTTCTGACTTCGATATAATATCCGAAAACATTATTAAACCCAATTTTAAGCGACGATATCCCAGTTCGTTCGATCTCACGGGCCTGTAGGCCGGCAAGGTAATCCTTACTGTTATACAAGACAGCTCTAAGGTCATCCAGTTCCTCCGACACACCACTTGCAATAACATTACCTTTATTCACAAGTGCAGGCGGATCGTTATTAAGCTCTTTATCTATCCTTCCGGCTATAATCCTGCAGGAGTTCATCTGTTCGGCAAGCTGAACCAGCGGAGGGCAATCAGCTGAGTTACAAAGATCCGTTAGAGGTCCTATTGCAGTAAGAGCCCGTTTAAGCTGCACAACCTCGCGGGGATTTATACGGCCAACGGCCACTTTAGACACAAGTCTTTCAAGGTCACCTACCTGTCGTATCAGGGCTTCCGTTTCTTCACTCTTACCGGGATTTTCAACAAAATACTCCACTATATCGAGCCTTTCATTAACAGGCTGGATATCCTTCAGCGGTAATGATAACCATCTTTTTAATAGTCTCCCTCCCATGGGTGACACTGTTTTGTCAATAACATCGGTAAGGGTACGTGCACCCTCATACGGAGAATGAAAGAGTTCCAGGTTTTTGATTGTGAATTTATCGAGCCACACATACCTGTTCTCTTCAATACGCGAAAGGCTTGTTATATGTCCAAGGTGCTCATGCCGTGTTATATCGAGATAATACAGGATGGCCCCGGCTGCAATAATACCATATGACAGGTTGTGAACACCAAAACCTTTAAGTGAACTTGTTTCAAACTGGCGAAGGAGCCTGTCATTGGCAGCATCCTGTGTAAATATCCAGTCATCAAGTTTGAAAGTGTAATACTTCTGACCAAAAAAACCGGTAAATAAATCGGTTCTTCCTTTTTCATAAAGGACTTCCTTTGGTTGGAAGTTACTTAACATCTGATCAATATATTCAATAGTACCTTCAGAAGTCAGGAACTCTCCTGTTGATATATCAAGGAAAGCCACTCCTGCAATTTTCCTGTCAATATGAACCGCTGCGAGAAAGTTGTTCTCTTTATGATTGAGTACATTATCATTAAGCGAAACGCCTGGGGTGACCAGTTCTATTATTCCTCTTTTAACAATTTTCTTTGTCAATTTGGGATCTTCAAGCTGTTCGCAGATAGCAACCCTCTGACCCGCCCTGACAAGCCTGGGCAGGTAGGTGTCGAGAGCATGATGCGGGAAGCCGGCAAGCTCTACAAAAGAGGCAGCACCATTGGCCCTTTTTGTCAAAGTAATACCCAGTATCTCAGATGTTTTTATTGCATCCTCCCCGAAGGTCTCATAGAAATCACCTACCCTGAAAAGAAGAACGGCATCAGGATGTTTTGTCTTGATGTTGTAATACTGCTTCATCAGGGGTGTTTCTACATATTTAGGAATATCAGCCATTTGAGAGATTTTTTATTTCCCGGAAGAATGTAATATGTTCACTTCGAACAAAGATACATTCAACCTTAATTTAATTAAAATGTTTTTGGACTTTATTATTAACCTCATCGCGCTGAAAAGTAATATACTGCCTTCTAATCAAAGGTGGAAGGGTATAAATGCCTAACATGATTGCCTTGTAACAAAAAATAACATTTATCAGAGCAGGATAAAAATCATATATTCTGTTGAGAGCTTTATCTACCTTGTGTTCCTGTGAATTAATTTTTCAAACCAAATCATGTATTTATGAAAAAAGTTCTCATCCTCGGTGCAGGACTGGTAGTAAGGCCCATGGTCTCTTTCCTGCTTGAAAACAATTACAGTGTAACCGTTGCCTCAAGAACCAAAAGCAAGGCTGATGACCTTATCAAAGGACATAAAAATGGTGTTTCTGTTAGCTGGACCACAGACGACCACGATACCCTTGAGAAGATGGTGGATGAGAATGATATCGTGGTTAGCCTGCTGCCATACAGGTATCATGTTGCAGTGGCCCGTACCTGCATAAACTATAAAAAGCCTGTAGTCACCACATCATATGTCCAGGAGGAGATGCTAAATCTCAACGATGCGGCCAGGAAGTCAGGAGTGCTGATTCTTAATGAGATAGGCCTCGACCCGGGTATCGACCATATGTCGGCCATGCGTATTATACATTATGTGCACGGCAAGGGAGGAAAGATAGAGGAGTTTTATTCCCTGTGCGGGGCTCTGCCTGCTCCTGAGGCTGCTGATAATCCCCTGGGGTATAAATTTTCCTGGAGCCCTAAAGGAGTGGTTCTGGCGAGTCGTAACAGTGCTCTTTACCTTAAAAACGGAAAAAAAGTGAATGTAGATCCTGCAGGACTGTTCAAGGACAGGTTTTCATATTATTTTCCCGGCATAGGCGAACTTGAAATATATCCTAACAGGGATTCGATAAGCTATATAGACATATACGGTATACATGAAACAAAAACAATGTACCGGGGAACATTCAGGCACAAAGGATGGTGTGAAACCCTCGATGTTATGAAAACACTTAACATGCTTGACGACACAGTTAAAGACTATTCCTGCATGAGTTATTCAGATTTCACAGCTGAAAGGGGGTCCGTTGAAAACACTGATGTCAAAACCGGTATTGCAAAACATTTGAAAATATCGTCAGAATCGGTCGCCATGAAGGCACTGGACTTTCTGGGCTTCTTTAGCACAGATAAATTACCCTATGGCCAAACCAGTCCTTTTGAGATCACTTCCGACAGGATGATAAGCAAAATCTCACTTGCGAAAAATGAACGTGACATGGTCGTCCTCCAGCATGTGTTCCTGGCATCATATCCCGATGGTAAAAAAGAAGTTATTAAGTCGTCTATGCTGGATTTCGGATCACCTGCAACCGACACCTCTGTTGCAAGATCGGTGTCACTCCCTGCCGCTATAGCAGTTAAGATGATCCTTGAAGGCAGGATAAGGGTTACCGGTGTTTATCGTCCGGTTATCCCCGAAATTTATGACCCTGTCCTCGATGAACTCAAAAAGCTTGGCATTGAAATGAAAGAGGAATACGGGCTGCCGGAAAGCGAGATGATTAAGCAGGTTTGATTTCCCTTTTTATAAGCGATAAATTTCGTTCATATATCTATAGCACGGATTGCAA
>JBJKPQ010000170.1:0-19838 GCA_046706305.1 Bacteroidales bacterium | reverse complement strand
TGAAGTATATAACCATCGGAATGTGTCACGACATTGCCGTTAAAATTGATGTCAACTTCAGTGGCACCAAGTATCATTATATCCATCATGCTGGTAAGGTTACCCTTGGAATGGTAATTATATGCATTGAAGACAGGATAAGGAATATGGTTCCTGTTTTTTTCCATCGATGCAACAGCATCAAGATCGAAGGCCTGTGCATCAAGAATATATCCCATCTGTCCCTCTTCAAGCATTTTCACCATATAACCTGTACTGCCACCAAAGCCAAAATCAGCTTTCCATTTCCTTTCCTTAAGCATTTTGTGAATAAAGACTGCTATAGCCAGCGAGGTACCCCCGGCACCTGCCTGCATTGCAACTCCGTCTTTAAGAATACCTGATTTGTCAAGGAAGGCAGCTGTCAGCTCGGCAATCAGAAGCCTGTCGGGGCTTTTTGTAATGCGTGTTGTGCCTGATACTATCTTTTCCGGAATGCCAATCTTATCAGTAACAACTACATAATCGACAAAATTACCTTCTATCTCCATAGGAAAACATGGAAAATCAATAAGATTATCTGTAACAACAATCACCCTGGAAGCATACATATAATCGGCTCTTGCATAACCAAGAACCCCACACGATGAAGGTCCGCCGGTACCTTTTGAGTTGCCGAATTTGTCAGCAGAAGGTGCCACAAGTACGGCGATATCAATACTGACCTCACCATCCTGGATTGCCTGGACACGTCCTCCGTGTGAACGTAAAACGGCTGTTCCCTTCATCTTTCCCTCAGACACATAACGCCCGAGCGGGCCATTCATGCTTCCTTCAATCCTGTTTATTGTTCCGTCATCGAGGAATTGTATTATCTCTTCATTGCACGGGAAAGAGGCAGAAGGAAACCATACGAGATCTTTAACACCCAATGAGGATGCCAGTTCAAAGACCTTGTTACTTATCAAATCACCATCACGCAAATGATGATGGGTGGAAATCGTCATACCGTCACTTAAGCCACATCTTCTGAGGGCTTCCTCAAGTGATCCGACAACCTTATTACCATCGTCGGGATAATCATAACAAACCGGTATGGGCGGACCGTGCTTTTTACCCTCCGGCCTGTGCTTACCAACACCCTTAAAAGGAATGACAGGCTTGCCGTTTAATTCAACGGGGACCTCTCTCCCGGCTGCATTCAGAACTGTTTTTACAGACATATCATTATCATTGATCATTGATTACTCATCATTTAGCTTTGAATTTTGCTCCCAGTCAGATTGCAGCATGCCAAGACTTACAGCCAGGTCGATGGTTCGCTGAGCCCTGGCAACAACAGGTGGATCTATCATCTTTGAACCCAGGGCTACAACACCAAGGCCTTTCTCATGTGCATCCCTGAAGGCAAGGACAATCTCTTGAGCCTTCTCTACATCACTTTCATCAGGTGCATATCCCTGCCTTATAACCTTTATCTGCCTGGGATGAATACAACCCATACCTTCAAAGCCAAGTGACCTGGACTCCATTACCGTGTTATGGAGCCCTTCCATATCAGCTACATCCGAAAATACCGAATCTATAGGTTGTATGCCTACCGCTTTCGCGGCAGAAACAATTCTTGTACGGGCATAAAAAGACTCCCTGCCTTCTCTTGTTCGTTGCACACCAAGATCTGTTGTGTAATCCTCCAAACCTATTGCTATGCCAACAATGTTATCTGATGATGAAGCGATCTCATAAGCATTCTCAACCCCCATGGCACTCTCAATTATAGGCATCAGGTAAACCTTATTTTTCATGTTCAGGCTCCTGCATATTGCCTCAATCTCCATGTCAATTTTATTTATCTGCCCGGCATTTTCACATTTAGGTACCAGTATGAGGTTAACATTATGAGGCAGTATTGCCATAAGATCCTTTTGTCCTGTCTCCCCCTGGTTTATCCGGACCATTCTCTCGGCACCGTAAAAATCGACCTGTCTCAAAGCATTGCGTACAAGTATCCTTGCTTCATCCTTCCTGTCAGGTGCCACCGAGTCTTCCAGGTCAAGTATGATGCCTTCAGCTCCATGCAGACCGGCATTAATCATTAACGAGGGATTATTCCCCGGAAGATATAACCTTGCAAAACGAAACCTGTCGCGACTAACCGGATAAAGGTTATTCTCATTGAAATCAGGAAGAAAATCAATGGCTGAAGGTATCAATTGCTTTACAGCAGCTTCAGTACGTGCTGCTATTACAAAGGGAAGAGCTCCGGAGTCTATGATGCGGACAAAGGCATCGCTTATACCGTAAAATAACAGTATATCATTTATAAGTTTACATATCGATTCACCATAAAGAGATTTTACCTTTGAGGTAAGCTCTGTTACTATTCCTCCGGTTTCTTTAATCTCTAGAAAAATTTCACAGTCCGATCTTACTTTTGGTCCCGAATTTCCTGCTCTGGCAATGCGTGATTCCATATAGTTATAAGTTGATTTACTAGGCCCTATGAATTATTATTTAAAGCTAATGGATTTATCTTCGCACAGTTCAATAAGCACACCGGCAGATGAACGCGGATGAAGAAATGCGATATCAAGCCCCTCTGCCCCTTTCCTTGGCTTACTGTCAATCAGCTCCACACCCGATTCGGACAGATTATCAAGCTGTTGCTCAATTTCACTTACAGCAAAGGCAATATGGTGTATGCCTTCTCCCCTTTTTTCAATGAATTTTCCAACAGGACTATCCTTGTCTGTTGGTTCAAGTAACTCTATCTTGGTTTGACCTATCATGAAAAATGCTGTTTTTACCTTTTGCTCAGCAATATTCTCAATATTATAACAGGTTAACCCGAGGGTTTTCTCATAGAATTCGATAGCTCTGCCGAGGTCTTTTACAGCAATTCCGATATGTTCAATATGCGACGGTGCTTCCATTTATCAGTTTTAAGGTATTAAAATTATAAAGATCCTGTCCTGTTTACAATAACAAATTTAGCTTATTCATAAAACAGACAGACGATAAAAATCATGTTTCCGTGAATTTAAACGGAAACAAAAGCTGTATAAAGGAATTATTTGTTAAAATGGAAAATCGACGGGAGTTTTTACATCTGCTTTCTCATTCTCAGGCTTTTTAGCCACCTGGTGAACTGGATTGCCATCTACGAAGATCGCTTTATAAGGAACTGTGGGACAAGCAAATTCACAATGGCCGCAACCAATACAGATATCTTCAGTGACCTCGGGTATAACCAGGTTACCTTCATAAGGTATCATATGAACTGCCTTCGTCGGACAGCTCTCCGAACAGGCACCGCAGTTGGTTTTCTCTGTTTTTACTATGCAATTGTCTTTTATAAAATGAGCTTTACCAATCTGTGTAAGCTTTTTAGCTTCAAGAAGAAGAGGCTGAAGTGCATTTGTTGGACATACTTCGGTGCACACTGTACAGTTATAGGTACAGAAACTCCTGTGATAGTTCATTACCGGTTGCATCATCCCGGTAAGCCCGTATTCCCTGTATGAGGGTTGAAGAACACCATTTGGACAGGCATTGATACAAAGAGAACATGCTGTACATACTTTTGTGAACTGGTCAATTGAAATACCTCCCGGAGGACTTACAGGAGAGGTCTTGTTTTCCTTCACCGTAGAAGGTTTCTTTGGTTTAGGTGCTGTTTTTTCCTGTGCTTCAGCAACAGCTGACATTCCAAACAACATAAACACAGATCCTATAACCATTTTACGCCTGCTTTCATCTGTTTTATGTTCTTTTTTACCAATGCGCACCAAACCATATGATAAGGCATCTTCAGGACATATGTTTATACAGTTAAAACAATCAACACATCTGGAAACATCGACATCAGTTTTAAGAAAATCAATACAGGATGATTTACACCGGACAGCGCATCTTCCGCACTTGGTACAAGCCGATTCGTCGAACCTGATACGAAACAATGAAACCTTGGATATCAGTCCCAGCAGAGTTCCAACCGGGCATACAGTGTTGCAGTACAAACGTCCCTTTGTAAATGAGAGGACACCTATAAGTATAAAAAATGCCAGGGGTATCGAATATACAACAAGCGGAAAGCCTTTTACCGGGATATTACTCAGAGTATAAATATCGAACCGGCCAAGTATGCCAGCAAGAAAGTTATTGATCCATATTATAAGTGGTTTGGCAAAGTAGGTCATGAATCTGCCGAAAATACTGTAAGGATCAAGGAGCGTGACTACGTAAATCCCCCATGTCATTGTGAATATAAGAGTAAGGGCCAGGAGCGAATACCTGAGTATTGTGAAAGGTTTACGGTAACCATATCGCCTGAATTTTTTCTTAAACTTACCTCCTATTCTGCTGAATATATCCTGACCAATACCTAGTGGGCACAGAAAAGAACAGTAAGTTCTTCCTGTCAGTAAGGTGAGTGCGAGAACAAAAACAAAGCCAGCTGCTGCAAGGGTTCCGAGGGAATAGAATTTGATAGCCGACGGAACAAACTGCAGGTACAGCAATACATTTATATATTTTGTCGGTATTAAGTATCTGAAATCTGCAAAGACCAGGAAAAAACCTATAAAGACAATTGCCGAAAATATTATCCGGATTGTCCGGAGAGAATGCGATCTCATCACGAACTACATTTTTATTTTCTTAATATTAAGTGATTCCAGGTTCATTGTACCAAGACCCATTTTGTGCGCAACAGGTATATATTCAACTTTATCAACCTCAACACCCAGTAATTTTGCAGCAGCGGTTTCGCCTGCAACCCAGTCGGTGGTCAGAATCTGTGATTTCTTTTGTACTATATGTTCTTTTGAAACTCCCTGAGGTCCGTGTTTTACCATTACGTTATATGCCTGAATAATATTCAGGGCAGGTTTTGTTTCATACAAAGCATAATCGGCAATACACTGGTTCAGGTTATTTGAGTGCCAGTAACCACGATCCCATACCACTCCCATATTGTTTTTTAGACAACAGGTCATTCTTGTTGAGTTATGATTTTTAAGTACAGGCACATTGATAAAAACATCTGTCTCCAGCAGCAACTCGTGTACTTTGGCCTTTTGCAGTTTTATTCCTCCCGGTATATCTATCGATTGGAAGTAATTTTCCGAATTACCCGGAACGACCTTGGCTCCCGCCGATTTAGCGGCTCTTTCAATACCTGAGTTTTTATAGCAGTTAATCCAGTTATCACATGTATGATCGAATACATAAACCTCTTTTGCTCCAGCATCGAAACAATGCTTTATTATTCTTTTGACAAGTAAAGGATTTGTGTTGGCTCCCAGTTCAGGGATTACATCCCAGCCTATATTTGGTTTAATAAGCACTTTCTGCCCCTTCTTCACAAATGTACCCATACCTCCCAGTTCCATTATTCCCAAATCGAACATAGCATCAGGCTCACCTCCCATTATAGCTACCATATCATATTTGTTTGAAGCAGGTGCTGAAGCCCAGAGCCTGTCATATCCGCCAAAACTGATTGCAGCGCCCGTAACTATTCCTGCTCCGGCCGATTTCTTTATAAAATCCCTTCTTTTCATAATAAAATATGCTTTGTTGATTCTACCTGTTCTGTTTGAATTCCGAAAAATACGAATTTTTTTTATTAATCGGCTACTAAACTAAAATTGTATCTTCGCATCGAAGAAAATTGAGACAGGGATTGAATTGTACAGTATAACATAATCCCTGTTCGGTTGTTATAAAATATGTTGTTCTAAATATACTTAATGAAATGAAAATCCTCTCTTATGATTGTTTTTCGGGTATCAGCGGCGATATGAATCTTGGAGCAATGATTGACCTTGGTGTGGATAAAGATTACCTTATCAATGAACTGAAAAAACTGAACCTCGACGGATGGGAACTTGATGTTGTTAAAGAACAACGACATGGTATTACTGGTACTAAGGTAACAGTAAGACAAACAAGACATGAACATGCCCACAGGCATCTTTCTGACATTATAAGAATACTTGATAAATCCACTCTTGATGAAAAGACCAGAGAACTGAGTAAAAATATATTCGGAATTATTGCGGCTGCCGAAGCAAAGGTTCATGGCACTTCTGTGGATAAGGTTCATTTTCATGAAGTTGGAGCCGTTGACTCAATTATTGATGTTACAGGAGCAGCCATATGCTATAATTTTATTAATCCCGATATCGTACATGTATCGGAAGTGGAACTGGGCTCAGGATTTGTACTTTGTGACCATGGCAGGCTACCTGTACCAGCCCCGGCAACGTCTGAGATTATTAAGGGACTACCTGTAAAGAAAGGTGGTGTTACCTTTGAAGCTACTACTCCGACAGGGGCCGCAATATTATCATCTTTAGTAACAACTTCGGGTCCGGGCCATATAATAAAAATCGAAAAAACAGCTTATGGAGTCGGGCAGAAAGACAATACTGAAATACCTAACCTGTTGCGGGTTATGATTGGAGAGACAGAAGCGGATGAAGGTCCGGGGCATAAAGCAATACACCTTGAATGTAATATTGATGATATGAATCCGGAATTTTTTGGTTATATATCCGAAAAATTATTCAGTGCCGGTGTATCAGATGTATACCTTGCTAATGTCTCAATGAAAAAGGGGCGTCCCGGCGTAGTACTTAATGTGATATGCGAACCTGAAAAAGCAGAAATTGCAAGGAACATAATTTTCACCGAATCCACTACACTGGGTATAAGATCTTCAGAATTCCGGAAAGATACTCTTTCCAGAGAATTTGAAATATTTAAAAGTACCTACGGCGATGTAACTATTAAACGGTCATTTTATAAAGGCAGCGAGGTTTCATGCAAACCTGAATATGAAGATTGCAGAAAAATAGCTGAGGACAGAGGCATACCTGTAAAAGAAGTCTCTAACAATATAATGGCTGAATTATACAGGGGAAAACTGAATAATGACCGGGAAATGAGCAGCCGTTAAGGAGAAACCATAAAATATTAGAAATGGATAATCTCATAAACATCAAATCCACAAGACTGAATTCAATTCTTAAAGAGATGGATTCATTTATTGTGGCATTTTCAGGAGGTGTCGACAGTTCTTTCCTGTTGCACAGGGCTGGAAAATTAAGAAAGAACAATGTTCTGGCGGTTACCATAAGGACACCCTATATTCCCAAACGTGAAATTGATGAAGCAATCGAATTTGCAGGAAAATCAGGTATCAGTCATACTATCCTCGATCTTACTTTTCCGGAAGTGATACGTAATAACCCACCTGACAGATGCTACCTGTGCAAGAAGACTTTATTTACCGAAATTATTGATTATGGCAGGGAGAAAGGCTACCAGTATAATGTCCATGGTACCAATGCCGATGATACGGGTGACTACAGGCCGGGACTAAGGGCCCTTAAAGAGCTTGATGTAAGAAGTCCTTTGCTTGAAGCCGGACTTACCAAGCAGGACATAAGGCATCTTTCAAAGACAGAAAATCTGGAAATATGGGATAAACCGGCAATGGCCTGCCTGCTGACAAGGATACAGTATAACACTGAAATTAGTGAAGGTATGCTGACAATGATTGAGAAGGCAGAAAATATAATGTTTGATGCAGGATTTCCGGGAACAAGGGTCAGGATACATGGAGATATGGCAAGAATAGAGTGCCTCCCCGGATATTTTAGCCGTATAATATCCGGTCGGGAACGCCAACATATTATTGAAAACTTTAAAAGATTAGGATTCAGATATGTATCTTTGGATCTCGAAGGTTACAGAACAGGCAGTTCCAATCCAGAAACCAATTGACTATGAACATTAAAGATATTGAGGACCTTCTGTACAATGTAAAAAGCGGTCAAACAAGCATTCAGGAAGCGCTGACGACCCTGAGGGACTTTCCCTATACTGATCTTGGTTTTGCAAAAATCGACCATCACAGAGAAGTTAGAACCGGCTATCCTGAGATAGTATATTGTGCCGGAAAAACAGTAGGGCAGGTTAAGGAGATATTCAGAGTGATGGCATTGAGGGAGAACAATATAATAGGTACCCGGGCAACAACAGAGATGTTTAATGCTGTAAAGGAAATAATTCCGGAAGTTGTTTACAATAATGTAGCCGGGATCATATCGGTACAAAGGAAGAAACAGGAAATCCCCGAAACCAACATAGCTGTTATAACTGCCGGCACTTCCGACATGCCGGTAGCAGAAGAAGCTGCGGTAACTGCCGAGTTGCTTGGAAACAATGTTCTTAGAATATACGATGCGGGTGTTGCCGGCATCCACAGACTGGTCGACAAACTTCCGGATATAAGAACTTGCAGGGTTATTATTGTTATTGCCGGAATGGAGGGTGCTCTGGCCAGCGTGGTGGGCGGACTGGTTGACAAGCCTGTCATAGCTGTTCCAACAAGTGTAGGGTACGGTGCTAATTTCGGCGGGGTATCTGCATTACTTGCCATGCTCACCAGTTGCGCATCAGGTGTTACAGTTGTCAATATTGATAATGGTTTTGGGGCCGGATTCTCAGCAAGCATGATTAATAAGATGAAATGATCCATAACTGATGTCCGGAGAATTACTTCTTTCTACAGCTTATTTACCCCCAGTGGAATATTTCTCGCTATTGTCGGAAGCCTCCGGTGTTCTCATAGAAAAAGAAGAGAATTATACAAAACAGTCATACAGGAACAGGTGTTATATACTTTCGGCACATGGCCCTCATATTCTCTCAGTGCCGGCACTCCTGGGCAATAATCATAAGACTGTAATCAAAGATATCAGGATAGACTATTCAAAACGATGGCAACAGGTGCACCTGGGTGCCTTAACCGCTGCCTATAGTGCCGCTCCCTATTTCGAGTTCTATTTCGCAGAGATAGAAGCTGTTATTTCAGAGAAACATGACTTCCTGATTGACCTCAACTCGGAATTAACTGAAATACTGTTGAGAATGCTGAATATCGATAAAAAAATAACCTATACAACAGCCTTTATACCCCTTAACACCTTTGATAACGATTTCAGATATAGTATTTCTCCAAAGAAAAAATCAAACTACAATTCAAAGCAATATACACAGGTCTTTGAATCACCGGGGTCATTTAAAGGAAACCTCAGTATAGTCGACCTGCTATTTAATATGGGGCCAGAATCTTTAAAGTACCTCTTTTAATTTCTGTTGAGGATATTTTTCATTCTTTAATATCCAAATTTGTAGGCAAGAGTAAGAGTAAACATATTTTTGGATGTTTTGATACTTGCCAGAGCCGGAGTAAAGCTGCTGTCGAGAGGATACAAGTAATTATCTGAAGAATAATTATAATTAGTATAAGCAAAATCTACTGAAACATTTTGTTGCCTGTAACCGATCCCGAATGACAGTGAATTATAGCTGAGATTAGCATTTTGTTCACTTGATTTGAAGGCACTTCCGTAGTAGCCGTATCCTGTTCTCAGGTAAAGGCTATTTAACCTTAATTCACCTCCTAGGCGTATATTACTTGCCGGTTTGAGGGTATTACGAAGGGCCAGGTTTTTATTGCTGTAATCATAACCGTCACCAGACTGGGAAAACTTAGCTGTGCTGTAATCTATAAACTCATATTCCGCACTTACCAGAGCCATTTTCTGAATCTGCAGAGCAGCTCCTGCCATGAATCTGAATGGAGTGGTGAGGTAATAATTAAACCTCGAAGGATCGTTATAAGAATTATACTGACTGCCATCAGTAAAATGAGATGTTATATCATTATATGTATAGTCGTATATCCTGTACCATGTGGGTGAATGAAAAGCGATACCTATTCTGAGGGCTTCTACCGGTTTGATTATAGCTCCAAGTTTGATATTGTACCCGGTACCCTTCTCTTCGTAGTGATCGATATAGGTAAAACTGTCGAATCCGGATGCAAGGGTACTGTTAGTGCTCTCAAGGTGTTCAACATGATTCGTATATCTAAGCTGGTTAATACCTATGGTTGCCCCGAAATAAAATTTATTTGATACATTACCGCCAATAGAGATTGCATGTTCGCCGGTATATCCTTCATTCGTTATAAGCCGTCTTACACTTTCACCGTATACGGAAGGAGGGTTATCTCCATAATTTGAATAGACTGTTCCATATGATCTGCCTCCTGTTCCGGTTACAGTATCCATAACCCAGGCATCGAAAGCAATACCTTCCCCGCCAGTCAAATCCTGGTAAAAGGTTCCGTCACTTATTCCAGCCCAGTAATCAGCCATCGAACTGTAATTATTTATACCCTGTATCAGGGTATTCTGATAAAAATTATTTGTTTTATTAAAGGAATAACCGAAGTTCAATGACAGCAAACCGCTGTTACCTTCCCTGGAGATCAGATTTGAGACCAATCCACCCTGGTTCAGGTTGAAATTATACCTGTTATCGGATGCACTCCCATTGAAGTTCGAGGTTGTTTGCACGTGAAACAACTGAGGTGTAATAGAAAGTTCTGATGACCTGAATACACCGAGACCGGCCGGATTCTGGCTGAGCGTGGAAATATCGCCTCCAAGTGCGGTAAATGCACCACCCATCGACATGAACCTGGCTGTTCCTCCATAAAATATCTGTGAATACCTTAGGGCGTCATCCACATTCTGGCCAAAAGACACTGTACAGAGGGAAACCAGTGCCAGAATTAAAATACCTGTTCTTTTCATCTTTTAATTTTTTTGTAAAACACTCCCTGCATTCTGTCCAAATGAATGTAAATCTAACTAACATATAACGAAAATGATGACAATTTGTTATCTTCTCCCGCTGCCGCCGCCGGAAGATCTTCCGCCGCCACTTGAGGATGAGCTGCCACCGCTTGAAGAGGAACCTGACGAGTAGCTTCTTGAACTACTTCCGCTGTTATAGGAAGATGAGCGTGAATAAGAGCTGCTTCGTGAGTAATTTGAGTTATAAGACCTTGATGTTCCTATATTGCTTCTCGACGGTACTGTATAGCTTCTTGAAGTTCTTGAATAGCCAGACCTGCTCTGTGAATTATAAGCAGGAGCCTGGTATCTCCTCTGAGAAGCACCTGAGACAGAGGTACGGTTTCTTGTATTATTATAGTAGGTACCCTGGTTTACAGGAGTCCTTACAGTACCCTGGTTTACAGGAGTTCTTACAGTACCCTGGTTAGTGACCCTGTTCCTGTTTGCGTTGCTGTTTATATATGTATTTGTTCTTGAGTCGTACACTCTTGTATTGTTATAAGAAGGCCTTGTACTCATCCTGGGACTGTTATAGCTTGGAGTATAAGTCCGTCCGGAATTGTTATATATCGGACGTTCATTAGCCTGTGTTCGCTGTGTAGTTGTTGTTGCAGAACGGCTTACAGGTATCTGTGTCTGATTTATCCTCCTGCCCGACTGGCTAATAGCCTCCTGACCGGATGTAGCAACACGCCTGTTTGTTGTGCTGGATGCGGACGATAAGGTTGAGCTTCTGCGAGATGTTCCGAGGGGGCTGACAGAGCTGTTCCAGCCTGATGAAAGACTACTCGGTCTTTCAAGCCTGCCATAAGGTATACTTGATTTTTCCCTGGAGTATGCATAGCCGTAACCGTTATAGGGATAATAGGCTCCCATGCCCCAGTAACTTCCGTAATAGCCTCCGTAAAGGCCACCCCAGTAATATGAATAGGGAGAAAAACCGTATGAATAAGGGTAACCTCCGTAGTAATAGTCATAAAAACCTGAATAGCCATAATAGGGGTTGTAAGCATAAGGATAACCATAGCTGTAATACGGGTAACCGTAGCTAAAATAATACGGATCTCTCCAGTAGGGATAGAAATCACCATAGAACCTGCTCATCCGGCTGGCATAAGATATATTATCATAATAATCATATCCGTTCCCATAGAAATCATTGTTCTGAATCTGATTATTTATGTCAACCTGGTCAGAATAATCATCTGCATAAAGAGTATCAGCCGCATAAACATTATCGTAATACTGGTCTGTCTGAATATTCCTGTCAGGAAGTCTGTTGTCTGTATATGAATTTTCCCTAACTACAGGCTGGTCCGATGGAGTGTAGTAAAGGTCATCATATTCTGCACCTTTATAGAGACCTGATGTACAGGACGCCAGGGTAAAAAGTGCAAGGACTGATATTTTAAAAAGTGCTTTCATGTGTAGTATCCCCTATTTTTCTTTTCTTAATTCAGAACAAATATTATACCAAAGAAACAAATTTTATTGAAGACTTTCCAAATTTAACGGAAATTTGGAATATTTAACTTTCCTTCCTGTCTGTCAGATCAGGTCATTCTGTTATATCATCTTCTTCTCCCCGAGCTACCCGACGATCTTGAAGATGATGATCCTGAATGTGTTGACGAAGATCTTGAGGTGCTTCTTGCCGATGAACTTCTTACACCGGAACTTCTGGAAGAAGAGCTCCTGACAGATGAGCTTCTTACAGCAGATCTCCCGGAGGCAGAGCTCCTTCGAGGTGAAATTGATGCTGAGGACCTGCCCGAAGGAACAGCCCGCGGTGTTGTAAAATTCCGTGAAGTCCCCTGGTAGGATCGTGAAACAGATGACCCTCCTGTGGCGTTTCTGTTTATCATCGTTCTATTTGTGTTTCTGTAACTGTTACTTTCCCTGGATACAGCATTTCTTCCTGCCCTGTTATTATAGTTTACCGAAGGGTTGATACCGCTTCTGCCCGTAACACCTGATGAACTGTTTGTATATTGTCTTCTGCCCGTTGCCTGATTGTTTACGGAAGCCGATGGTCTGCTTGTGTAGCTCCTGTTTGATATTTCGGAAGTTCTGCTTCGTCCGGCAGGTGAACTTGCTGATGATGGAGACCTTCTGGAAGCGGATATTGCAGTACCTGGGTTTTCCGTTCGTGAAGAAGATGACCTCCTGTAAGAATAATTGCCGGGCCTGTATCTTTCAGAAGAATAATAACCGTGATTATAATTATAATACCTGTCGTGGTTGTAAGCATAGTAATTCCAGTGATTGTATCCATGCCAGCCATGGTAACCATATGACCAACTGTAGCGGGGAAACAGGTTTATAACTACCGGACTGTACCAGGCGCTGTAATAGAACGGGCTGTAACCCCAGTAGTATGTACTTCCGTAATAAGGATCATACCAAATATCATTGTAACCATATCCGTATACAGGATAGTTATAGTTGACCCCCAGGCCCAGGCCAAAGACCGGCCCGCCCCCGTAAATGCTAACTCCCCATGAATAAGGGCTGTAGGTATACCAGTATGTGTCGGTAAATACAGGTGAATAATAGTCGAATGCCGCGTAGGCACGGTGAAACCTGTTTATTCGCGATGAATAATAATAACCGGAGTTATCATAATAATTATTGACCACAACTTTGGCGTCATCACCTCTGTAGTCACTGTAGCTGTCTCTCTGAGCATTCAGTGGCATGGCTGCAAAAAGCAAGAAAGCTACTGTTATCCCCGTATAATATTTGGCTTTCATGATGAACCTCCTTTTCTATTTTGAAGAATTACTGAAGTTTTTAATTATTTTTGCGCAATCTATTTCTTTAAAACAAACTAAACAAATACCATACCAAAAAAATGGCAAAGTTTTTAACAAACAGGGAAGAGAACTATTCACAATGGTACAACGATCTGGTTATCAAAGCAGATCTTGCTGAAAATTCTGCAGTAAGAGGCTGTATGGTAATAAAACCCTATGGATATGCTATCTGGGAAAAAATACAGGCAGAGCTCGACAGGCTTTTTAAGGCCACAGGTCATGTTAATGCATATTTTCCCCTGTTTATTCCAAAATCATTCTTCAGTAAAGAAGCCGCACATGTAGATGGTTTTGCAAAAGAATGTGCTGTGGTTACCCATTACAGGCTTAAAAATGATGAGAACGGCAATGGTATAGTTGTTGACCCTTCGGCAAAGCTTGAAGAAGAACTGATAATACGCCCTACATCTGAGACTATTATATGGAACTCATATAAAAACTGGATCCATTCTTACAGAGACCTTCCTATCCTTATAAACCAGTGGGCCAATGTCGTTCGCTGGGAGATGAGAACAAGGCTATTCCTGAGAACCGCTGAATTTCTGTGGCAGGAAGGCCATACAGCACATGCCACACGTGAGGAAGCTGTTGAGGAAACAGAAAAAATGATAAATGTATATGCCTCTTTTGCCGAAGATTCAATGGCACTTCCGGTGATCAAAGGATATAAATCGGAAAATGAGAAATTTGCAGGAGCCCTCGATACATATGCCATAGAAGCACTGATGCAGGACGGGAAAGCGCTTCAGGCAGGTACCAGCCATTTCCTGGGACAAAATTTTGCTAAAGCATTTGACGTGCAGTTCACCGACAAAACAGGAAAACTCGAATATGTTTGGGCAACTTCCTGGGGGGTATCAACAAGGCTTATGGGTGCAATTATAATGGGCCATGCTGATAACAACGGACTCATTCTGCCCCCTAAACTTGCTCCCATTCAGGTTGTTATAATTCCGATATTTAAAGATGACCAACAGCTTGGTGCCCTGTCTGAAGTAGCGCTTAAAATAAAAACTGAACTTGAATCAAAAGGTATTTCCGTTAAATATGATGATCGTGACAATAATAAGCCGGGATGGAAATTTGCAGATTATGAGCTTAAGGGTGTACCGGTCAGACTTGCTCTCGGGCCCCGCGATCTGCAGAATAATACAATAGAGGTAGCCCGGAGGGATACTCTTACTAAAGAAACCATACAACTTGATAAAATATCGGAGCACATACCAGCGCTTCTTGATGATATCCAGAAAAACATATACAGCAAAGCCCTGGATTTCAGAAACAAAAACACCTATTACGTCGATAAATGGGATGATTTTGTTAATACTCTCGAAACTACAGGTGGTTTTATTATGGCCCATTGGGACGGAACGACAGAAACGGAAGAAAAAATAAAGGAGGAGACGAAGGCCACTATAAGGTGCATACCTTTCGACAGCCCTGCAGAAGAAGGTAAATGCATATACTCGGGTAAACCTTCTTCACGAAGAGTGCTTTTTGCAAGGTCGTACTGATTAGCCTGCTAATTGTTAAATGCGATTTTAATAAATAACCTCTTGTGCATTTATTAAGTAATAATTATTATTTTCGGTGATTATATCTTAATAATACAGGCACTCATGACCCAGCAGGAAGATAAAAAGCAGGAGATTATCTCTACCCTTAAAGATAAATCCATCCTTAAGCAGAAGGTTTACGACCATACCTATGAAACATTCAATCTGCTTAAGGAAGTCCTAAAAAGCCTTACCCGCGACATCAATACAAAACTCGGCGGAGTTGATTCCAGGATACGTATGGAATACTCCGACAGGAGTAACTTTGATGCCCAGCTCAAGGTGGCAAGCGACATCCTGCTCTTCAGCATGCATTCCAATATTTTCCAGTTTGACAGGGAACATCCGGCCTGGAAGACTCCCTATATACAGAAAAATAAGTTTAATGCTTATTCAGGAATTATTAATATTTACAATTTCCTTGCCGATTCATTCAGGTATTCAAGACTTGAAGACCTTGGTTACCTCATTGCCAGGATATTTATAAACCACGAAAAACAATATTTCGTGGAAGGTAAAAGACAGATGGGAATGCTTTTTACCAATTATGGCAATGAAATGATAAGCAAAGAGTCCCTGCAGACTATAATCTCTACAGCAATACAGTATTCTCTTGAGTTTGATCTTCTTGTGCCTCCTTACGATACTGTTAAGATAGCTACTGTCGGACAGGCTGAAGCAAAGATACAGCACTCCAAGGTAATGACAGGAAAACGTTTGGGCTTCCAGTTTAACTCCGACGATGTTCTTATAAGCAACCCTAATGAATCCTGATGTGCAGATTGCATATAAAGAAAGGTAAATGCAATGTTATTCTGTTAATTTTAACTCTTTCGCTGAACTTCAATAATTGTTTGTCCCAGATAAAAACAGCCGGAGATACTATTATCAGGATACTTCCGGGAACTCTTGTTCATACCCGGGACAGCATACCTTTTTTTTCACATGATACTCTTCTGACTATTCCCAACTCACTGGTACATTCCAGGCTAACAACACAGGACAGGAATATTATTTTCTTCGATTCCCTGAAATCAAAGGCCTCAAAAAACAGCCTGATAAGGAAATTATACGACCTGGTGGTAATTTCTCCGGATACAAGCAATAATAAATTTAACCGTACAAGTGATGAGAGTTATAAAGCCTATTCCGGCAGAATGATAAGAAACATAGATATCCGGCGGCTTAATGTCTTTGGAGTGGATATAAATAATCCTGCCGTTAAAAAACACAGCAGGTTTGATAACCTGCTTAACAGCACCCATGTTAATACCAATGAGAGTATAATCCGCAAAAACCTTCTTTTTACCTCGGGTGACACAATCTCCCCGCTTACACTGAGCGATAATGAGCGATTGCTAAGACAGTTGCCCTATATAGACGATGCAAGGATAATAGTGATTCCGGTGTCTGATACGGAAGCTGATATTGTAGTACTTACGAAAGATGTATATTCTCTCGGGGCCGACTATACATACAAAGGTCTGAAGGCAGGCAATATATCGGTCTTTGAAAAGAACATTCTGGGCACAGGTCATGAATTTGGATTTGATATTCCTTTCAACAGCAGGCTTCCCGAATCACCGGGTTTCGGTTTTCATTATACGGTTGATAATATTGCAAAATCATTTATTAACCTGAATACATATTACCTTACGGGACTTGGACAGACAACCTACGGATTCGATCTGAACAGAAAACTTATAAGCTCGGAGACAAAATATGCAGGAGGTATATCTATAAGACAGATGTATACATCTGAAGATCTTGATACCTTGACTTCACCACAACCACTGAAATACAATTTCCAGGATTACTGGATATCAAGATCCTTTCTAATAAACAGGGAATCCGTTTCCAGATTCATAGCCGGGATCAGATATACCAACAACAATGTTTTCAGTCATCCTTTCATCCTGCCTGATTCATATTACAACATTCAGAAATACAAGATTTTTCTGACTTCCGTTGCCTATTCCCTGGAAAAATATTACAAAACCAATCTTCTGTATAACTATGGCCGAACAGAGGATGTACCATACGGTGCACTTGTTAAACTAACAGGAGGAAGAGAATTCAATGAGTTTAAAACAAGGACCTATCTTGCAGGAGAGATATCAATGGGTCAATCGATTAGTAACCTTGGATATTTTTATGCCTATTCCGGTATTGCAGCTTTTTTAAACGGGAAGAGAACTGAACAGGGTATTTTTTCTTTCGATCTCAAATATTTCTCCAACCTTGTACCGCTGGGTAAAAGCAGGATAAGAAATTTTGTAAATATTAATTACACACGTGGTTTTGACAGAAACACCGATGAATTTCTTTCCTTTTACAGGTCAAACGGTTTCTCCGGTATTAAAAATGATACAGTCAGCGGAGAACGACGTTTGACATTAAGCCTCGAATCAGTGATGTTCAGCCCTCTTAATATTTATAATTTCAGATTTGCATTTTTCGGCTTTGCTGATTTTTCAGTTCTTTCAAAAGGTAACCCATATACCGGTTTCCCCGGCAGCACGTTATCAAGTGTCGGACTGGGAGTTCGGATAAGGAATGACAATCTTATCTTTAACACACTGCAGATCAGACTGTCTTTCTTTCCCAATATACCACCATATTCAACAGTTAATCATTTTACTATTTCAGGGGAACAATTGCTTCACCCCGGTAACTTCGATCCGGGACCACCAACAGTTTTACCTTACAGGTAAATAAACAAATAGACCCGACAGACATACACATAACAAATTGCTTTTTCTATTTTTGCATTTACTAATTCCCGGGAGATGATTGAAGAGTTTAAGAAATATATTCAGGATAACAACCTTGCTGAAAAAGACAACAGGATACTCCTGGCCGTAAGCGGAGGAATTGACTCGATGGTAATGACGCATTTATTTGTTACTTCGGGTTACCGGACAGGGATAGCCCATTGCAATTTTGCTCTGAGAGCCGGGGAATCAGATCTTGATGAAAAACTTGTTGCTGAATTTGCCCTTAATCATAGCATTCCATACTTCACGGTAAAATTTGAGACCAAAAAATATGCCGCTGCCAAAGGCTTGTCGATACAAATGGCAGCACGGGAGTTACGTTATGAATGGTTTGAGAAGATCAGATCAGGGAACGATTATGATTTCATAGCAGTAGCGCATAATCTTAACGACAATATAGAAACTCTTATAATTAACCTGACCAGGGGCACAGGATTAGCCGGTCTGGCCGGCATCAGAAGCAAGAATAATTATATAATAAGGCCTCTGCTTTTTGCTACAAGAGACAGGATAACTGAATATTGTAATGAACACGGAATAAATTATCGTGAAGACAGATCCAACGCTGATACAAAATACACAAGAAACAAGATAAGACATAAAGTTATCCCCATACTTAAGGAAATAAATCCCTCCATCGAATCAACCCTTAACGAGACTGCCGACAGGTTCAGTGACATAAATGAAATAGTAAATGAGTATATCACAAGGCTCACAGGCAACATCAGTGAACAGAAAGAAGAACATATATCCTTCAATATCAGCTCACTTAAGAAGCATTTGGATAACAGGGCCGTGATATTTGAATTGTTCAGGAACTTTGGAGTTACAAGTGTTCAGATTAATGACCTTATTAACGTGATAAGAAGTAACACCGGAGCTCAGCTGTTTACTGAATCGCATCGTATCCTTAAAAACAGGAATGAACTGATTGTATCGCAGGAACGGGTAAAAGACAGTGAGCCTGTTGTTATCGGGAATATTGAGGATCTCCAGGGTGCACCTGGTATTGTATCGGCTTTTTACGCTGATATCACAGATTCTTTCGAGATACCATCTGATCCCTCCGTTGCCTGTCTCGATGCAGCAAGAATAACGTTTCCCATGGTAGCCAGAAAATGGAAACCGGGCGACTATTTTGTTCCTCTTGGGATGAAACAAAAGAAAAAGCTGAGCGATTATTTCATTGACAATAAATATTCCATTCTCGAAAAAGAAAGTAAAATGATATTGGAATGTGACGGTTCAATAGTATGGATAGTAGGAGACAGAATTGATAACCGTTTTAAGATAACCAGGAATACAAAAAAGGCTTTAATAATTAATTCCCGCACGAAAGAACTTATAATAAAACCATTGAAATAAATACTCTTACTCTGCCAATTACCTGCAACCGTAAATACCCCTGTCAGCCAGCATAAGGTCGGCCAAAACAACAGCCGTCGCCGCTTCAACAATAACAGGCATCCTCAGGGCTATGCATGTATCATGTCTTCCTTTAACTTTCAGAGTTGTCATTTTTTCCTCTCTGAAATTGTATGTCTGCTGATCCACACCTGTCGAAGAAGTAGGTTTGACTGCAACCCTGAAGACTAATTCATTTCCATTTGTGATCCCTCCGTTTATACCACCTGCATTATTTGTTTCGGTAACCCCCATGCTATTGATAAATGAGTCGTTATGCTCAGATCCTTTCATGGCTGCGGCAGCAAAACCGGCTCCAAACTCTATCCCTTTTATTGCAGGTATTGAAAACACGATATGACTGACAGCTGATTCAATGGAATAAAAAAATGGTTCGCCCAAAGCTACAGGAGGTGTCTTTACCCTGCACTCTATTATACCTCCGATTGAATCATTCAAAGCCAGCGCTTCACTCACTGCTTTTTCAATATCAGATGATCCTCCAGCCTCCACAAGCCTGGCTGAGATATCAGATCCTGAAGCCACCTTTTTGGCAATAACACCTGCTGCTACCAGGCCCCA
>JBJKPQ010000169.1:0-9106 GCA_046706305.1 Bacteroidales bacterium | reverse complement strand
ATGTTATACATTAATCCCTCAACAGGATGTGCTGACATGATCCCTGATCCGGCAAATCCCTCGGTCATCTATGCTTCCATGTGGGATTTCAGACGCAGGGCATATACTTTCAGATCAGGAGGTCCGGGCAGTGGATTGTATAAATCGACCGATGCCGGTGCTACATGGACGAAGTTACAAAAGGGATTGCCTTCCGATACACTGGGAAGGATAGCCCTGGCAGTGTCAAAAAAAGGTCCGGGATATATTTATGCGCTCATAGAATCTAAAAAAACAGCCCTGTTCCGCTCTCCCGACAGCGGTAACACTTGGGAGAAGTTAAGCGACCAGGTTATGATGGGCGACAGGCCATTCTATTTCAGTCTCATAGTCACGGATCCTCTCGATGCAGCCAGGATATACAAACCCGGTACATCGCTTTGGGTAAGCACCGACAGCGGGAAGGTATTCCAGTCAGCATCGGTGACAGGCGGAAATTATCACAGCGACGTCCATGCCCTGTGGATAAGTCCTGCCGACAATAACCTCATATATCTCGGAACAGACGGAGGAGTCTATATATCAGCCGATAAGGGCAATACATGGCGTTTTGTGCAGTGCCTTCCCGTATCGCAGTTCTATCATGTGAGTGTGGACAATGAAGATCCCTATAATGTTTACGGAGGACTGCAGGATAACGGATCATGGAAGGGTCCATCCTCCAAACCCGGAGGGATAAGGAATGAGGACTGGGTGAACATAGGATTTGGCGATGGCTTTTATGCCTACAGGGATGCCACCGATCCTGATATTATCTACTCCCAGTACCAGGGTGGCCGTATAAGCAGGAACAACATTAAGACAGGTGAGAGTAAATATCTCAAACCATTCCCGGAAGAAGGTATTGCAGATCTGCGTTTCAACTGGAACACCCCGGTGGTATTCGGCAGGAAAACAGGCTGGCTTTATATAGGCTCACAATTCCTCTACAGGTCGAAGGATAAGGGCGATACATTCGAGAAAATATCTCCAGACCTTACAACAAATGATCCTAAGCGACAGATGCAGGAGAAATCGGGTGGTCTTACAATAGATAACAGCACAGCAGAAAACAATACAACTATCTATTCGATCTGCGAATCGCCTCTCGATGAGAATGTAATCTGGGCTGGTACCGATGACGGTAATATACAGCTTACAACAGATGGCGGAGTAACATGGACAAAGCTAAATGACAATATCGCCGGTCTTCCCCCGCTTGCATTCATATCCGGTATCGATGCCGATAACTTCGACAGGCAGGCAGCATGGATCACAGTCGATGCACACAGGAACGGGAATATGGCTCCTTATGTCTTTTTTACGGGTGATCTTGGACAGACATGGACAGCACTCGCAACAAGTGATATCGAAGGTTACTGCCATGTAGTCAAACAGGATCCTGTCAACAGGGATCTGGTATTCCTGGGTACCGAGATGGGCCTGTATGTAAGCAATGATCATGGTAAAACCTGGGTACGCTTTAAGAATAAGGTACCACGGGCAGGCATACGCGACATGGCTTTCCAGCCTGTAAAGAACGACCTGGTGCTGGCCACCCATGGAAGAGGAGTGATAATAATTGATGACCTTACCCCTCTCCGAAAACTTACGGGAGATGTTCTTAACAAGGATTTCTCCTTCCTCCCGGTCAGGCCGTATTACTTTCCTTCAGGCTCAGGTGTACAGGACTTTCCCGGTGACGGTGAGTTTACCGGAACCAATCCTTCCTCCTCTGCCAGGATATGTTATTTCCTTAAGAAGAGACATATATTCGGTGAGATGTACATGGATATCTTTGATTCAGGCGGCACCCTGCTGAAGAGACTCCCGGCGGGAAACAGGAAAGGGATCAACGTAGTAAGGGTTGCAACAATAATGGATCCCCCCAGGGTACCAAGGTCACCAAACATACTCGGAGAGGCGGCTTTCGGACCGGAATACCCGGCAGGAGAGTATACAATTAAGCTTGTTAAGGGAAACGACACTTACACCACAACACTGACTCTTAACGACAATCCCCTGCTAAAGCATTCGGCCGGGGACAGGAAATTACAGAGGGAAACACTAATGAGGGCATACAATATGCTCGAGGAACTTGCCGATGTGGATCAGAAGATACTAGACACCCGCGACAGGCTGAAGGCAAATTTATCCGGATTGAGAGGGCAGAAACTGAAAAAAGCACAGTCGCTGTTGGCAGACTGCAACAGGATGCATGAACTTATTTCAGCCACGCAGGCTGGAGAAGGAGGCATAACCGGGCAGGTAAGGCTGAGGGAAAATATTGCAGAGGTCTACAGTGCCGTGGGATCATACATGGGGAAACCGACTAACCTGCAGATCAGGGCACTGGATAATTACGGCAAACAGGTGAAAGCCTTCGGAGAACAGATCGATAATATGATAAAAAATGACATCCCCAAGATCATAGACTAAATCCGGGGTAAACCATGGCAGGGTAGCTGCATGCAGCAACCCTGCTTATTAATATTAATAATTCCGTGCAGGTTAATATTGTGTTAAAATCAGGATAAATTTCCTATTGTTTTTATACATTTAGACCTCCAATTAATCTTTTAACTAATACGGTATTATTATGGATCCTAGAGTACAACAATTCATGGCCATGATCAAGGCCAGAAACCCTGGGGAAAATGAATTTCACCAGGCAGTCCAGGAGGTTTCAGAGTCGCTGATACCTTTTATTGAAGAAAATCCGAAATACAAACATGCCAAGATCCTGGAAAGAATAGCGGAACCTGAGCGCGTTATCATTTTCCGGGTACCATGGCTTGACGACAAGGGGGAGATTCAGATAAACAGGGGATTCAGGATTGAAATGAACAGTGCCATTGGTCCTTACAAAGGAGGATTAAGGTTCCATCCCACAGTAAATATTGGCATTCTTAAATTTCTTGCTTTTGAACAGGTCTTCAAGAACAGCCTTACAACGCTTCCGATGGGCGGAGGTAAAGGAGGATCCGATTTTGATCCCAAGGGCAAGTCAGACAATGAGGTTATGAGGTTCTGCCAGAGCTTCATGTCGGAGTTGTACCGTCATATCGGTCCTAACACTGACGTTCCTGCAGGTGATATCGGTGTCGGCGGACGCGAGATCGGATTTCTTTTCGGGCAATACAAAAGACTGAAGAATGAGTTCAGCGGGGTACTCACCGGGAAAGGTATTGAATGGGGTGGTTCCCTGATTCGTCCGGAAGCAACAGGTTATGGTGCTACATACTTTGCCAAGGAGATGCTTGCCACGCGTGGCATGAGCTTCGAGGACAAAACAGTATGTATCTCCGGTTCGGGTAATGTAGCACAGTATGCAGCAGAAAAAGTAACACAGCTGGGTGGAAAAGTAGTTACCATGTCCGATTCAAATGGATTTATATACGATCCGAAAGGTATAGACAAGGATAAACTTGCTTATATAATGGAGCTTAAGAACATTAAGAGGGGAAGGATAAAAGAATATGCCGAGAAATTTGGGGTGGAATATTTTGAAGGGAAGAGACCGTGGATGATAAAATGCGATATCGCCATGCCAAATGCTACCCAGAACGAGATAAACGGCGAGGAAGCCAAAATACTTGTCAATAATGGTTGTGTATGTGTCTCGGAGGGAGCCAATATGCCGTGTACACTTGAAGCTGTAGAGGTATTCCTCAATGCAAAGATACTTTATGGTCCGGGTAAAGCAGCCAATGCAGGCGGTGTTGCCACATCAGGGCTTGAGATGACACAGAACTCGATGAGGATACCATGGTCGCGTGAAGAGGTGGATGATAAGCTTCATACAATCATGCGTAACATACATGCCACATGTGCAAAATACGGTACACAAAAAGACGGTTTCATCAATTATGTTGATGGTGCCAATATAGGAGGATTCGTAAAAGTTGCTAATGCAATGATCGCACAGGGAGTAGTCTGATGCAGCTTATAGACACTCATACACATTTATATCTGCCCGAGTTTGATACCGACAGGGATGAAGCAGTGAAGAGGGCTGTCGGCAATGGCATAATAAAGATGCTTATGCCGAACATTGATGCGGACTCTGTTGACCGTATGCTGTCTGCCCGTGACAGGTATATAGATATTTGTTATCCGATGATGGGTCTTCATCCCACCTCGGTTAAAGACGACTACCGCGAACAGCTTGACAGACTGGAACAATTATATAATGAACATGAATTCATCGCTGTCGGAGAGATAGGGATAGACCTGTACTGGGATAAAACCTATATTAATGAACAGGTAACGGCCTTCAGAAGACAGGTAGCATATGCAGTCGACAACGGGCTGCCGGTAGTCGTCCATTCAAGGGAATCATTCAGGGAGGTATTCACCGTTCTTGATGAGTTCAGGGGGAGTGGTCTGAAGGGTGTCCTTCATGCATTTACGGGTGGCCCCGGAGAATTAGAGAAGGCAAAAGAGCTGGGATTGATGCTTGGCATTGGGGGGATAGTGACCTTTAAGAATTCCGGTTTGGATAAAGTACTTAAGGAAGCTGATCCGGACAATATTATACTTGAAACTGACTCCCCTTACCTGGCTCCTGTACCATACAGGGGAAAAAGGAATGAGAGCTCATATGTCCCGCTGATAAACAAAAAGATTGCGGATATCTTCGGAATGAGTGAAGAGAGAGCGGCAGATCTGACCTATAATAACTCTTCTGCGTTGTTCAGCCGGATCGACAATAATTAAAATTAAAGAAGCAGAACAGTAACCTGCCTGCATATAACTGTCAACCATGTAAGTTGTATGTTATTATAATAAATGCAGTAGCTTTGTATCTGTGAAACATTTCAGACGATGATGAAATCCAGTAAGGAAGTCTCTATACTTATCATATACACAGGAGGAACAATAGGCATGGTATCCGATCCGGGAACAGGATCGCTTATCCCTATCGATTTCCGTCATATCACGAATCATGTGCCGGAACTCAGGAAATTCGGTTATGATCTGCATTCCGTTTCTTTTGATCCTGTGAAAGACTCTTCTAACATAGATCCGTCGGTATGGGTAAGGATAGCCGAGATAATAGAGCACAGCTATGATGATTTTGACGGGTTTGTCATCCTTCACGGAACAGACACAATGGCTTATACAGCTTCGGCGTTAAGCTTCATGCTCGAGAACCTTGCCAAGCCTGTCATCCTCACCGGGTCGCAGCTTCCCATAGGGCTGCTCCGAACGGATGGCCGCGAGAACCTGATCACTGCTATTGAGATAGCAGCTGCCAGGCAGGAAGGCTCGCCCGAGGTGCCGGAGGTATGTATCTTTTTCGACAACAAGTTAACCCGTGGTAACCGTACCACAAAACTCAGTGCGGAACACTTTGATGCATTCTCATCGCCCAACTACCATGCTCTTGCCGAAGTGGGCCTTCATCTAAGGTATTTCAATAACCTTATCAACTACATGTCGGCCGGGAGGAAGCTCATAATTCACAAGACCTTCGACACTAATGTGGCAATACTGAAGCTCTTTCCGGGTATCAACAGGAAACTTGTAAGGGCCATTACCCGGACGGAAGGTCTGCGCGGCCTTATCATAGAGACCTTCGGATCGGGCAATGCTCCCACCTACCAGTGGTTTCTCGACGACCTGAAGCAGTTCATCGACAGCGGGGGAATAATACTAAATGTAACACAGTGCCATGGAGGAAGCGTTGAGATGGGCCTTTACGAGACAAGCCGCCAGATGCTGGCAGCAGGGGTTATCAGTGGCAGAGACATCACATCGGAGGCATCTATCACCAAGCTTATGCACCTGCTGGGAAGATACAGCTCAAAAGAAGATGTGGCAGCGGGATTAAACAGATCACTCGCAGGAGAAATAACATAAGAAGATTAGAGGATGCTTATTAAAAATAATTTTGTAATTTGCGCCGCGGTTTAAAAAACCGTAAAATCTTTCCGGAGAGATGCAGGAGTGGTTTAACTGGCCCGCCTGGAAAGCGCGTGTACCTCAAAAGGGTACCGGGGGTTCGAATCCCCCACTCTCCGCAAGACCACATCAGACCCTTCGCCATATGGCGAAGGGTTTTTGTTTTCAGAAGAGCCGTTCAAAGCCTGCTTTGATAAGGATCGGATGAAAACAAAAATACCACGCGCAGCGTGGTATGATGTGGTCTTGCAGGGTTCTCCCCCGGGGATCACCGCCGAGCCCTGCGAGGCGGTAATCCCACTCTCTCCGCCAAACCAATCTTATCAAATCCCTCGCAGAGGGATTTTTTATTTTTGCGAAGAGCTTTAGAATGCTTGCAATTCTAAAGCGATGAGTAAAAAGAAAAAAACCTGGTAAGGTTTGATAAGATTGGTTTGAAGCTCCCTCCCCGGGGATCATTGACAAATAATCCCTCTTCCTCTCCACACTCAAACTCACACTCACACTCAAACTTCTCCCCTTCTCCTCTTCTTTTCTTCCCGGAATATTCATTTATCCAAAATAAATGCCACACTATTCCCGACTGTATAAAAAGATATTTATAAGTTTATGCCTTACATGCTGTCCTTACTGGTCCGACATCAGACAGGTATTTTACCGGGTTCATGTAATGACCCTGATGGGAAATACCTGTTTTAAATAATCAGGAGAAAAACGGAGCGGTAATTGTTTGAAAAAGCAGGGATAACAGGAATGTGTAATAATATTGTTCGTCGCGACGGACGATATACATATATTGGATGACATTTAAACACATTAGAACAAACAAAAAGCAACAGTGATGAATAGCAGAAACCTTGGAATCTGGGATGTTAAGGAAAAATCTGAGTTTTGGAAAACACTTGCAGAAAGAAAAAACGGGGATTTTAAGATAATAACTACGGTTTCAAGAGACTTAAATAAATTTGAATTAAAATTCAATTACAAAAAGACCGTCATTTCATTTTCCGAGAGCGACACAAAACCTCTCTTTGTTGACTGTAGTATCAGAGGTGGGTTGGGACGGGCCTGGTTTGAAATATCCAAAACAGATTTTATTGAAAAAATATTTAGTAAGTTCAGTAAGAGTAATATCAGCTCAATAAATACAGAATTTAATAAATGTTACCTTATCAAAGCCAATGACAATACCAAAATCAGGTCGATAATAAATAATAAAAACATAACAGACCTGATATTACAACAAAACCTGACATTCATCGGGGGGAAACAAGGTAAGAACGGGGATTTTGATCTGACCCTGAATATCCACAGGAACGTAAATAACATTGTACAATTAGAGTCAGTGTACAACTTAACCACCAGGCTGATTGACATATTGAAAGGGGAAAAAACTGATACCGCTTCAGGCTCATAAACTGCGGCTGCTTCACTTAAGAACCCAATTCATCCGGGAAGCATGAGAAAGGTTCATCCCATATCTGGACGGATCCTTATATTTCGAAACAACTGTTAAAACTGCATCTTGATCACGATAATGACGTGGCAAGCCCTACCCGGGTGTATGCCGGGGTGATCCCTCGTAACACTTCGTTTTACCCGGTATGACATTGCAGGTAAACTACACAGGCAGGGAGCCATGAATCTTTGTCATATGCCACTCCTCAATGTACCATTAGGCTTCACGCGACATACAATGCAGCATTCCCATTGATCCCAAAGTATGGTTCGTCATACAACCCGAAGTATATGGCATTTGCGATGTTGATTGCTGGACTGATTATTTTTATTTTATTTGGTAAATGGTCGGATATTGAACCTGACAAAGCACACATATAAAGATAAAATGCCTCCTGCCGGCACCATGCAAAAAAAGTCGTAAATTGTCTCAAAATATAAGAATTATGAAAACGCTAAGTTTATTCCTGATCAGTTTCCTTTTTGCATCTTCCGTTGCATTTAGCCAATCAAGTGATGAAATGGAAATCAGACAATTAGAAAAACATTGGACCGAGCTGCTTGATAAGGGGGATACAACCTCGTTGTTAAAAATCTGGTCTGAGAAATATGTTGTCAACAATCCAAATGGTAAAATTGTAACCCCGAAGGACATAGTTGCACTTATGAAAAGCGGACATAAATTTCCTGCAGTTGAAAGAATAATTGAGAAAATTACCTTTAACCAGGATATTGCAATTGTAATGGGCAAAGAGTTACAACAACCCGCGAATATGACCACTAACCATGATGACTGGATTCCGAGAAGGTTCACAAACGTTTGGATAAAAACCAAAGAGGGATGGAAATTAGCAGCACGACAATCAACACAAAATATTTCGCAATAGTTGGTTTTCAATAATCAGGAAATAATCCAGCCCTGTTCAGATCAAGCCTGCCCGAACGACAGTGTTCGTTCAGGCTTAAACATCTTTATTCCATTTTCTCATCTTCTCCTCTTTCCCTCCAAAACCATTCCCGCTAAATTTTCTCGCGCAAAATCTCTCTCCATATAAAAAGATATTCTTAAATTTATTCTGACCCCATACTGTTCTGATTGTCAGACGCCGGATATTGATTTTATGAAACTCCTGTTATGACCCTGGATGTGAAACATGGATGTGAAACATGGATTTGCAAATTTTTAGATAAAATTGAATTCAATATTTAATGTTAAAAAACAGAATAACAGCATCTTAAAAGAAAGTTTTTTAATAGTGTGTATAGTGCATTGCACTTTAGATATATGTCGTGCATAAATGGCCATACCACTAAAGTTTTAGACTTATATTTGAGATACCCACTAATAACAAAATATTATGAGTTATAACATTTTTATTAGCCACACAAATTCTGATAAAAAAATTGCATCAGAATTACATCGATTTTTAAATAATGAATATAAAGGTGATTTTAATTCATACTTTGCAATAAATGAGATTAAAGCTCGAGATAAATGGAAAGATGAAATCAAAGAAAATATTATAAAAAGTGACGCAATTTTAAGTATTATAACAAAAGATTCTATAGCTAAACCATGGATCTTTATTGAATGGAGTGTGTTCTGGATAGCGGATAAAAAATTTTATATCCTAATAACTGATGATGTTGATTTTACGGACCTCATACATCCTATGCAAGATTCCCAGCTTGTACGAATCACTGATATAGATTCAATTAAAGG
>JBJKPQ010000168.1:0-10876 GCA_046706305.1 Bacteroidales bacterium | reverse complement strand
TATTGAGCAGATACTTGGTCTAAAACCCATGAATATACAGGATGCCATTGCAAACAACATGTCAAATTGTTTTGGAAAAGACCCTGATATGACTCCGTACAAACCTGTAAAAAACCTTGTTCCGCTTGACGAACTTAACCCGTCTCTGTTTTCCCTTAAAGGGAAAGCGTTGCATTATGCGAAGAAAAGTATGCTGCCCGAATTCGATGGTATCGACAGCGGTGACGATGACCTTCTAAACAGGATACTGTGGTATGCAGAGAAAGGTAACGAGCCATATCCTGTAAAGTATGCAGGCAGAAAGACCAAAGACAATGACGACAACGACGATTAGAAAAATTGATCCTTCCCTGGATAATATATCATTTGATATTGCCTGGCGGATCATTTTTTCAATACTCTATTCTGCAAAACATTATAATCAGAAAAATACATATTTATGATTCCTGACAATCCACTTCTACTTTCCTGGAACACACCCTTTAACACACCTCCGTTTAATCTTTTTAAATCATCACAATTCAAACCCGCCATAGAAGAAGCAATAGGTGAAGCCGAAAAGGAAATAATGGATATTGCTGAAAATGAAGCATCCCCTACTTTTAAAAATACTGTTGAAATGCTCGAGATGGCAGGAGAAAGATTGGGAAGAATAACTTCTGTTCTCTTCAATCTTAATAATGCCGAGACAACGAAGGAACTTCAGAAGGTAACAAGGGATGTATCGCCGGTTCTCACCCGTTTTTCAAACAACATAACCCTCAATACCAGCTTGTTCAATAAGATTAAAGCAGTCTATGACAACAGGTTCGGTAGTGGACTGAACAGCGAGGAAAGAATCCTTACAGAGAGGAAATACAGGAATTTTATACTTGGAGGTGCCGCACTTAAGGAAGATGACAGGATTAGGTTCAGGGAAATCACCGAAGAACTGGCAATGCTGTCATTGAAGTTCGAAGAAAATGTGCTTGAGGAAACTAATTCATACGAACTTCTTATTACCGATAAGAAGGACCTGTCAGGCCTTCCTGATAGACTTATCGAGATGGCTGCTATGGAAGCGGCAAATAAAAATAAAGATGGATGGATATTTACTTTGCACTTCCCCAGCTACGTTCCCTTTATGCAATACTCTGAGACAAGAGAACTGAGAGAAAAATTGCTAAAAGCTTATTCATCAAGAGCATTCAGAAAAAATAGTCATGATAACCGCGATAATGTTCTGCGCATTGTAAATCTGCGACTGGAATTGGCTAATCTGCTGGGGTTCAAGAACTATGCCGAAATGGTTCTTGGAGACAAGATGGCTGACAGTACTGAAAAAGTTGAAAATTTTCTTGGTGAGTTATACCAGGCCTCACAACCGGCTGCCATACGTGACTTCAACAGTATAAAGGAACATGCCGTAAAGAACGGGTTGAAGGGTAGCCTGGAAAGATGGGACTGGGCGTTCTATTCCGAAAGGCTTAAAAAAGAGCTCTATGATATTGACGATGAGATACTGAAACCCTATTTCAGTCTTGAGAATGTTGAAAAGGCAATTTTTGATCTTGCAGGAAAATTGTACGGGATAAAACTCAAAAGAAATACTGATATTCCTGTTTACAATCCTGAGGTAAAGGCTTTCGAGGTACATGACAGTGATGGATCATTTCTTGGAGTACTGTATACCGACTATCACCCCAGAAAGGGCAAGAGCGGAGGGGCGTGGATGACTACCTACCGCGATCAGAAAAAGGAAGAAGGCAGACAGACAAGACCTTTGGTTTCAATAGTTACTAATTTTACAAGACCAACAGATTCCTCACCTTCCCTGCTCTCATTTAACGAACTTACAACCTTCCTTCATGAATTTGGTCATGCTCTGCATGCCATCCTTACAAACTGCACATACGAAAGTCTGTCGGGAACCAGCGTTGCCCATGACTTCGTAGAGCTTCCCTCCCAGTTCATGGAAAACTTTGCTTTTGAAAAAGAATGGCTTGATCTATGGGCAGTTCATTACCTGACCGGAGGACGAATTCCGGAAGAAACAATTAAAAAGATTAAAGCAGCATCGGTTTTCAATGAGGGTTATGCCTGTTACAGGCAGTTAAGCTTTGGATTTCTTGATATGGCCTGGCATAGCCTGACCGATCATAAGGTAAAAGATGTTGATGTCTTTGAAAAGACAGCCATGATAAAAACAGAGCTGTTTCCTCCAGTTAAAGGACTTAATCTCAGTGTTGCTTTCAGCCATATTTTTGCAGGAGGATATGCAGCAGGCTATTATGGATATAAATGGGCTGAAGTACTTGATGCCGATGCTTTCAGTTATTTCACTGAAACAGGTATATTTAACCAGGACACGGCCCGGTCGTTCAGAAAGAATATACTTGAAAAAGGAGGTACTGAGAATCCAATGGAGCTATATGTGAAATTCAGAGGCAGGAAACCATCGATAGATCCCCTGCTGAAAAGAAGCGGCCTGATGTAATAAAGATACCAGTATTTAGCCTCTGGACTTCTCTTTCAAAGCAGTACTTTGTTTTCCCTCTTTTCAGCCAGTCAACAGTGTATACATTTTATCAGGTTGTTAACTCAGATTATCGGGGTAATTCCTAATAGGAAATTCTTAAAACTTGAGCTATATTTACCATGTATTCTGAATCAGAATAAGGCCGGCATAATACATTAATAATGAATATAATACCATCATAAAAATGATCCTTTTCTTCGAAAGTCCCGGTAATAAAATCATAGCAACCGGCACTCTAAAACCACTCAGGAAAGAAGATACCGATAAATTAATATGGCTGTTTGGAGATGCCATGCTGTACGAATCGGAAGATATAACGGGAAATTTCATCGGTCCCAGAAAAGAGATGATAACTCCGTGGAGTACCAATGCTGTGGAGATAACACAGAACATGGGAATATCAGGGATCAGCAGGATTGAGGAATTTTTCAGGGTTGATAATGAGGATACCTCATACGATCCTATGCTTCAAGCTTTCTACAGGGGTCTTGACCAGGATCTTTTTACAATAAAACGGGATCCTGAACCTGTAATATATATTGATGACATAGCTGGATATAACAGAAAAGAAGGGCTTGCCCTGAATGATGAAGAAATAAAATATCTGGAGGAACTAAGCAGCAGTATAGGAAGAAATCTCACTGATAGTGAGGTTTTTGGCTTTTCGCAGGTCAATTCGGAGCACTGCAGGCACAAAATTTTTAACGGAACTTTCATTATCTCAGGAGAAGAAAAGCCGGCCACCCTGTTTCAGATGATTAAGAGAACCACAAACATTAATCCGAACAGGGTTGTCTCAGCATACAAAGATAACTGTGCCTTCCTTGAAGGTCCTGTTATTGAGCAATTTGCCCCCTCTACACAGGATAAATCAGATTATTTTCAAACTCTTGATTTCAAATCAGTCCTTTCACTCAAGGCAGAGACTCACAATTTTCCAACAACAGTGGAACCATTCAACGGGGCATCGACAGGTACCGGAGGTGAGATCAGAGACAGGATAGCAGGAGGTAAAGGAGCTTTCCCTATTGCAGGTACAGCCGTCTATATGACTTCGTATCCACGTCCTGATGGTGGTCGCCAATGGGAAAAAGCCAGTAAACCCAGACCCTGGCTTTACCACACACCTGAAGAAATACTTATAAAGGCCTCAAATGGTGCAAGTGATTTTGGAAACAAATTCGGGCAACCGCTAATCTGCGGTTCTGTACTTACTTTTGAACATTCCGAGGGTAAAAAGACATATGGATTTGATAAGGTAATCATGCTTGCCGGAGGTATCGGACTTGGGAAAAAATCGGACAGTGAAAAAGATATTCCAGGCAAAGGGGACAGGATAGTGCTCCTGGGAGGCGATAATTACAGAATCGGAATGGGAGGAGGAGCTGTATCCTCAGTTGATACAGGCAAATTTGACAGTTCAATAGAGCTTAATGCTGTCCAGAGAGCCAACCCGGAGATGCAGAAGAGAGTCTTTAATGCCATAAGGGCCCTAAGCGAGTCATCACACAATCCTGTTATTTCCATACATGATCATGGAGCAGGCGGACATCTTAACTGCCTTTCAGAATTAGTGGAATCAACAGGAGGCCGGATAGACATAAGTAAATTACCTGTAGGAGATCCAACATTGTCAGCCAGAGAACTTATTGGTAATGAATCACAGGAGAGAATGGGTCTTGTGATGAAAGAAAAAGATATAAAGATTCTTCAAAATATTGCAGAGAGGGAAAGGGCTCCTATATATGTAATCGGTGAGGTAACGGGCGATAACCAGTTTACCCTTGAGAACCCCTCAACAAAAGAAAAGCCCATCGATCTTGCCCTTGTATCACTTTTCGGAGATCCACCAAGAACGATAATGAATGATATAGCTGTTAAAAGCAGTTATGCCAGGCTTAACTACAGCAATGAGAAGATTTACCAGTACGCCGAACATGTAATGCAGATTGAGGAGGTAGCATGTAAGGACTGGCTTACAAATAAAGTAGACAGGTCAGTAACAGGCAGGATTGCCAAACAGCAATGTGCCGGACCGTTGCAACTGCCTTTGAATGACCTTGGAGCCATAGCACTTGACTACAGGGGCAAAAAAGGCATGGCGACTTCACTGGGCCATGCACCGGCAGCAGGACTTATTGATCCGGCAGCAGGATCTGTATTATCAATAGCAGAAGCTCTTACTAATATTATCTGGGCCCCTCTGTCTCATGGCATAAAAGGGGTCTCTCTCTCGGCCAACTGGATGTGGCCCTGCAGGAATGAGGGGGAAGATGCAAGGTTATATGATGCTGTCAGGGCAGCCAGCGAGTTTGCTATTGCCCTGGGAATAAACATACCCACAGGAAAAGACAGCCTGTCTATGACACAGAAATACAACGGGAATGTTGTTTATTCGCCCGGAACAGTGATTATTACGGGATCGTCGGAGGTGGATGATATCAGAAGCATTGTTGAGCCGGTTATAGTGAACGACCCTGATACAAGCCTGCTTTATATTGATATGAGCAGTGACAGCCTTAAAACAGGAGGAAGCAGCCTTGCCCAGGTTCTTAATGGCATCGGTGATGAAGCACCAACGGTAAAGGACCCCGGATACTTTACAGACGTATTTGAAGCCATACAGTTTCTTATTAAAAAGGGTAAAATACTGGCTGGCCACGACATCTCCGCCGGTGGAATGTTAACCACTCTGCTCGAGATGTGTTTTTCAAATATTGAAGGTGGTCTCTCAATAAACCTCACGGCGCTGGACGATCCGGATACAGTAAAGCTGCTTTTCAGTCAGAACCCGGGTATAATAATACAGGTTAAAGATGAAAATGAAGTAGCAGAAATACTTCTTGAGCAAAGCATTTCTTATCTTTCAATAGGACAACCTGTAGCCGACAGGTCAATGACTGTTGTAAATGGCACACGCAATTATACATTTGACATAGATCAACTTCGCGATAAATGGTTTCTTACCTCCTACCTTCTCGACAGAAAACAATCGGGTCCTGCAAACGCTCTCGAAAGATTCGAACATTATAAAGAACACAGGCTTAACATCAACACCGGAAACTTTGAAGGTTCTTTCCGTTCACTGGGCATAACACCCGACAGGCGCGAACAGTCCAACATTAAAGCAGCAATAATAAGGGAAAAAGGTGTTAATGGTGACAGGGAAATGGCTTATGCTCTTTACCTTGCAGGATTTGATGTTAAAGATGTTCATATGACAGATCTTATATCCGGAAGGGAAGATCTTTCAGATATAAGCATGATAGTTTTCGTCGGCGGTTTTTCAAATTCCGATGTACTCGGATCTGCAAAGGGATGGGCAGGAGCATTCAGGTACAATGAGAAAGCCAGGCTTTCTCTTGAGAGATTTTATGAAAGGGAAGATACCCTGTCGCTTGGAGTTTGTAATGGCTGCCAGCTTATGATTGAACTTGGACTTGTATACCCGGCTCATAAGAAACAACCAAAGTTACTGCATAACGGATCTCATAAGTTCGAATCGGGTTTTCTCGGGGTGAAAATACTGAAAAATAATTCTGTAATGCTTGGTGATCTGGAAGGGATGGAACTGGGAATATGGGTCGCTCATGGTGAAGGAAGGTTCAGTCTTCCGTATCCTGAAGATGAGTACCATGTGCCATTAAAATACAGCATGCATACTTACCCGGCCAACCCGAACGGATCTGATCATGATATAGCAGGTCTTTGTTCTGCAGACGGAAGACATCTTGTAATGATGCCACACCTTGAAAGGGCGTTTTTCCCCTGGCAATGTGGATATTATCCGGCTGAAAAGAGGAAAGACGAACTTACTCCATGGATCAGTGCTTTCACCAATGCAAAAGACTGGATCAGGGAAAAAGCAAAGACTCATGAGGGCTGAAGCCTTACTGCATCATCCTTAATGATTAAACAAAATCCTTTTCAATGAGTTGTTGGTTTCAACACTACTGACAACATCCTTGTAGCTGCAGATTTTGCATCCTGACCTGCCCTGGCTTTTGGTTGAATGCCATCGCTTATTACCTGAACATTGTATTCCCCGGGGTTCTGAATATAAAGTGACCCAAGGAAAGAATCAGTCTTAAAATACGGGTAAGAAACATCAACGGCATTATGGATTACTTTGTCACATTCCGGCTTTGCTTCAAGACTATTGTCCTGGAAAGTCAGTTTCACTGAATTACGGTAATGGAGGTTGGTTGTATCCCTGGTTGCACTTGATAACCATACATCATACCTCCCCGTCTTTGCTACCACAACATTCCACTCGGCAGTATTGCTCGATGGATTCATCTTATCATTGTAACAGGCAGCCTTATCAACTTTGAGGGCTATTGTGCCGTCACTCTGCTGCATGATCCTGTTACGGGCCGATATGGCAGTACTATTATCCTTTTCCCCACTGTTATGACAGGAAGATAATAATCCCGCTCCAGCCATTATCAACATCACAAATACATTCCTGCGCATATCCCTATAGATTTATTTTATTATCCTCTTAATAACGATCAAAAATCAGTTTCAGTATATGAAAACATTTTAATGACAAAATAAGTTCATAATAAAATATAATAACAATGAAAAAACAGGAATTTATAAACAGTTGACCGGGTGCCTGTTAATAAAGCAACCAGATAAATTCTTTCAGGAAATCCTCGCAAGTTCCTTGATCGACCTGAGCTGTTTACTCAGGTTTCGTCTGACTGAATGCTCAGTGAGTGCATCTGCTACTATCTCTGCTATATCGGATACCTTAGTATCTGTTACAGGAGCAAGTGTCTTTTTGCACAGCGGGCAAGCGGTGGCCAGGATATCCGGTTCATTTTTCGTAAGCAGGTCAGCTGTATCTCCTGCTATCCTGCGCCTTGTTGAAGCATCGATCATCATGTTACCAAGGCTGCCGCCACAGCATAATGAATTGGCATCATCATACCTGGTCTTTTCCAGACGAGCGACATGTTTTAGCACCTCTACAGGTTCCCTGTAGACTCCCGATCCCCTGCCGAGATCGCAGGGTGTATGGTACACTACCTTTTTACGAAGGAACTTCATTTTCACAGATCCTTCATCAATAAGCATTTTAATAAACTGCGAATGATGCATTACTTCTACGTCCAGGTAATAACTCTCCCTGAACACTTTGTAACATATGGGACAGGAGGTTACCAGGGTATGAGCACCCGATTTCCAAATTTGTTGTGAATTAAAATTTATCAGTTCCCTTGCTTCCTTATCCTGTCCTGCGAGCATCAGCGGGCGACCGCAACAAGCACCACCATCTTTATCGAGAAAGTCATAACTGACACCCGAAGCTTCGAGTATCTTTATCATAGAATTTTTGATCGCAGGAGTAAGATGTGTCATACACCCGGCGAAATAGAGCACATCGACATTTTCAGGTTCCTTTTCAGGCAGAAAATCATACGAAACCTTTCCATTCTGCCTTTCGGGTACTGCCGCTGGTTTCTTACGCAGGTATCCCCTGTATGTGTTAGTGTAATGAGCACCGGCATCTCCGTTTCTTCTTTCGATCATTCGTATCGGTGAAAGTTCAAGCCCCACAGGACATTTATAGTCGCATCTTCCGCACATAAGGCAATTATATGCGATATCGGTTACATCATCATTACGTTTTATTCCTTTTAAGAGATAGGCCGACTGCATATTCAGAATTCCTCCTGAGAAATTCATCTGGCAGGCATCAATACACATTCCGCAGGATGAGCAAGAATGAATTTGTACCTCGGTGTAAGAGCCTGCTTTATCACCTGTTCTGATACCCGAGTTACGCATAAAGATAAGGAACAACTCTGTTGGGATATGCATATATCGGGTTACAGGCAGTAATATAAAGAATGCTCCCAGTGAAAGGCTGTAGAGCCACCAGAAAGGATAAGCCAGTTGCTGAGCAGGAAGAAAAGAAGCCAACCATGACCCCAGTGAACCTGTAAGAAAGCTTCCTGTACCATAGGCACCACTTGTCAGGCTCTCTGCCAGGAGCCTGCTTGGAAAAATAAGCCAAAGGGAAGTAAGGGCAATTTTGTCAGTCCTTTTCAGTTTTGTAGTCTTCCTCATACCTACAACACGGGAATACAATCGCTTCAGGATTGCAAGCAGTAAACCAGAAAGGATGAACGCAAGAATGAAATCCATAAGGAATCCATAAGCCTTTTCAAACCCCATCCTTCCATGTTCAGGATTAAAGAACCGGAAAAATATTGCTTTATAAGGAGCATTGAGGTGACTTGTTCCAAAGATATCGGCTTCTATGGTACCAAAAAGGATGAGAAGGAACCAGCCAAAGGCAAGACTCATATGCATATAACCCAAACGAAAATTCGATTTCAGTATCTTCCTGTGTACAAGACTCTCAAGAAATATCTCCTTAATACTTGCTCCGAAAGCCCGTCCAAAAAAGCCCCTTTGTAACCTTAGTTTGTCGGCCCGAGAAAGCTCACGAAACCATAATACACTCCTCGCAACAGCATAAATAATGATGAAGTACAATCCAATATTAAACGGTATTACAAAAGGGTCAAACTGCATTAGTCTCGAACATTTGAAAAGCTTTTCTGGCCAGGAAAACAATATGGCGCGTATTTACTCCCCTCGGGCATACCAGAATACACTTACCACATAACATGCATTTTCTTATATCCTGTCTTACCCTGTCATTTTCACCTCTTTTCATCAGGATATGAAGTTCCCTGAGGCTGAACTTTGTAAAACTACCTGTTGTACATGTTGCCGAACATCCACCGCACTCTATACACAACCTGAAACTTGGTTCCTTGCTGTATATATATTCGGCAATACGTTTATCATTGGCCTCGTAGTCGATTTGCCTGCCTTTTGATAATGTAAATCCAAAATCAGCCATATTGTGCGGTTATCGGTTTAAGTACCCCATTACCTCTGTCGCTGCAGAACGGGCATGTGATATAGTATCTGTTATATTCATTGGTGCAGTACATGAACCGGCATAGAAGACCCCTTCTATGTTACTGAGATTACTGCCGAAATGAAAATCCTTTGACCTGAAAAACCGGTTTTCCCCTGTTTCCAGACCAAATAATTCGCCAATAGTACGACTTCCTTCCGATCTTTCCATACCAGCCATCAGAACCAGCATATCAAGTTCCATTTTCAGAGGTCTGCCGGCAAGAGTATCCTCCACTTTTATAATCAATGTATTATCAATCGATTCTCCTGCTTCCGATACTTTGCCCCTGATAAAATTTATACCATATTTTTCCTGTGCTTCCATGTACATTTCTTCATACATGGCACCTGCCATCCTGATATCCATATAGAAACAAAAGACTCTTGCCTCCGGCAGGTGCTCCTTCAGCTCAATTGCCTGCTTTACTGCTGTAACACAACATAGTTTAGAACAATAAAGATTTCCGGATTTTTCATCTCTCGATCCTACACAATGCACCATTCCGATCTTTTCAGGAAGCTTTCCCCCGGCTGTCTTCAGATCACCTTCCCTGAATTTCATTTCCAGATCAGCTGATGTTATCACATTATCATAAATCCCGTAGCCATATTCCTCTTTGCGTTCACTCCGGAACAGATCAAATCCTGTTGCAACGACCACTGCTTTTGGGTGAAGTATATCCCCTTTGCTTGTCTTAAGGCTGAAACCTCCCTTTTCCCTTCGGGCTTCCTCCAGTGCTACCCCCTTAAGCAGGCTAATGTTTCCATTATCGTTAAGATCGCCGAGATATTGCAAAACCTCGCTTCCCGGCCTTCTGTCGGGAAACAGGTGGTACCATCCTGTGAGATGACCTCCTTCCACTTCATTTTTTTCTAGAAGAGTGACTTTAATCCCGGCTTCAGCAAGCCTGCCGGCTGTCTCCATTCCGGCAACCCCGGCGCCAATCACAACAACATCAGAGTTCACCATCACACGTTAATAAGATTTTCAGGAACAGGCATCTGCCTTCCATCTTTCGTTTTAAATTTATCGGCTGTATCATACTCAATTCCCATTTTGTTGAGAAGGGGCTCCGACTGAACCATATGATACTGTAAACCCAGGTCCCAGGGATTATAACCAAGAACCAGCCCGGCCAGCTCCTCATATGTAAGAACAGGGATAGACTCTCCGTTAACCCCGTAAGTTGTGCCTTCCATTTCCTTTATAGTATATTGCCATCTGTCCATAAACATGTTACAGCCAGGGCAATTGGTTATTACGACATCGGGCTCATATGGTTGCATTGATGCAAACTTCTTGGCTGTATTTGAAACAGAATAACCCCTGTTAGCCTGAACAAGGTATTGTCTGAATCCGAACCCGCAGCAATGCCTTCTTTCCGGGTAATCAATAACCTGCCCTCCCCA
>JBJKPQ010000167.1:0-5258 GCA_046706305.1 Bacteroidales bacterium | reverse complement strand
TATCAGAACGGCCTTATCTTCAGGCACATGAACCAGGCTGGTGGTTGGGATGGCCATCTTGGAAAATGCAGGGATTTTATTCTGAAGGCCGTCGGAGTCTTTCATCCTGTTCATGTAACAGTTATAGGAAGCGGATGGTTGCTCGATTTTCCCCTGGCGGAATTATCCGAAAGACTTGATCACGTGACACTGCTCGATGTTATTCATCCTCCTGATGTAAGGAGGCAGACAGAAAAACTTGGTAATGTGGAGCTTGTGGAGTATGACGCCACAGGAGGCCTCATCACGGAAGTGTATAAAAGAACAGCCAGGTTCTTATTGTTCAAAAAGAGGAACGTTCTTTCAGACCTGGTTGTTCCGGAATTTAAACCCGACCGGGATCCGGGTATGGTTATTTCATTGAATGTTCTTACCCAGCTTGAAGCACGCATTCTGGAATACCTCGGTAAAAAGGCAAGGACAGGTGAAACAGAGATAATGAGACTCAGGAAAGAAATTCAGGTAAAGCATCTGGATTTTCTTAAAAAGCACAGATCGGTGTTGATAACCGATTATGCAGAGGTTGTAACAAATAAAAAAGGAACGGTGAAAACAATAGAGACGCTTCTGACAGATTTGCCGGAACCAGTGTTAAAAGATGAATGGATCTGGAATTTCGACCTTCATGGCAGCGATTATTATACAAACAGAAGTACGATAAAAGTACTTGCTTTAGCTTTTTGATATGAACAGGAATGAAAAAACAGCAGCTTATATTGGAGAAGAAGAACGATTCAGAATTATTGAGAAAAAGGAAGACAGGATTCTTCTTCTGCTGTCTGTTTTACGACTTGTGCTTTTTCTGGGCGGATTAGCAGTTACAGTGCATGCCTTCATGAAAAACAGTCTGGCAGGAACTGCAAGTCTTGTCTTATTTATTTTGGCCTTTGTAATTGTTATCAGGCTTTTCTCGAGGCATACAAAACAGAAGAACTACTTTGCAAACCTGGCTGTAATTAACAGGAATGAAGCAGATGCTCTTTCCGGAGATCTTTCTGCTTTTGATCCGGGGAAAGATTTTATCGACATTCATCACGATTTTTCCCATGATGTTGACCTTTTTGGTGATTCTTCATTGTTTCACTATATTAACAGGACCGTCACCGGGTATGGACGGGACATACTGGCTACCTGGCTTTCTGATCCGTATAGTCTTTCTGCGGATATGGATGAGCGTCAGGGAGTGATAAAAGAGCTGGCAGCTAAAATGAAGTGGAGGCAGGGATTCATGGCATCAGGCATGAGTGTTCCGCTCGACGAAAAAAGTATAGCAGGTCTTACAGGATGGCTGAATAAGAAGGACAAAAGTTCATCCTCTCTTATCAGGAGGATACTCATAATACTTTTGCCTGCTGTTGCCTGTATAATATTTATTTTGGCTGTATGGGGGATTATTTCCTTTTATTTCTTTACACTGGTTTTCATTCTTAACCTCTTTTATATATCCACAGGCCTCAAGAACTCCAACATGATACATGGCGCAGTATCGAGACAGCACGGTTACCTGTCGTCTTTTTTGGATCTTCTGCATGCTTTTTCCAATGAGTCTTTTTCAGCTCCATCACTGAATAGAATTAAAGAATCCTTGTCCGGAAGCGACATTTCCGCCACTATGGCTGTAAAGTCACTGGGAGACGTAATCGGGGCATTTGACAACAGGATAAACATGTTTGCAGGTGTAATTCTTAATGGTCTGCTTTTATGGGATTATCAGTGTGTTCACCGCCTGGAAAAATGGAAAAACAGGTACCGTGGTTACTTCCCGCTATGGCTTGACATGACAGGTACAGTTGATGCATATATAAGCCTGGCCAACTATACCTTTAATAATGATGATTTTGTTTACCCTGTTATTTCCGGGACAAAAGAGGTCTTTTCAGCCACGAATCTGGGTCATCCGCTAATTGATGAGAGTGAGAGGGTATGTAACGATTTTAGAATAAGTCAAAAAGGTGAGTTATGCATAGTTACCGGTGCTAATATGGCTGGCAAGAGTACATTCTTAAGAACCGTGGCAATAAACTATATACTGGCTATGGCCGGGGCTCCGGTATGTGCTTCTCAAATGAGTTTTGTTCCTGTCAAATTGTTTACCAGCATGCGTACTACCGATTCCCTGTCCGACAATGAATCATATTTCTATGCCGAGCTGAAGAGGTTAAAGACATTGTTAGAGAAGGTAATGAACGGAGAAGAGTTATTCATTATACTCGATGAGATACTAAAGGGAACCAATTCTGAAGATAAAAGTTCGGGGTCAAAACTTTTCATGAAAAAGATGGTCAGTTACGGGGGTACAGGTCTGATAGCTACCCACGACATCTCACTCGGAGAACTGGAAGATGAATTGCCCGGGAAAATAGTTAATAAATGTTTTGAAATTGAGATAGACGGCCAGACTATTCTTTTTGATTATAAGCTCCATGATGGTATTACAAAAAAAATGAACGCTGTCTTTCTGATGAGGCAGATGGGCATCCTATAGATAGTTATCCTGAGCTGCAGGTCCTCCCGGGAATTATTTTCATGTTAAGAAAACATGCTGAAAAAGATAATTTTTATAATCTGTACTTTCTGAATTATGTTGAACTATTTCTTTATACTTGTATTTTCTATCAAAAAAATAACCTGACAGATGAGTAAGACACCTGAATTTCAAAGTCCGGATAAATCACAATTAAAACGCGAACTGGGTCTTGCCGCTGCCATAGCAATTGTTGTCGGGAACTGTATCGGTTCCGGTATATTTACTTCTGCCGCCTCACTGGCTTTGGCTTCAAACCCCAAAACATCAATAATAGCATGGATAATAACCTCTGTAGGATCACTTCTCATAGCGCTGAGTTTTGCCAGCCTGGGAACTGCCATGCCCAGGACAGGCGGTCCGATCGTTTATACACGGGCCGCTTTCGGAGATTTTGCAGGGTTTCTGATTGGATGGACTTACTGGATAGGAGCCTGGGTAGGAAATGCTGCAATCATAACTGCCTTTATGATGTATTTCACATATTTTGTGCCCGAATCCAACACCCCACTTGTAGCTTTCCTTGTCACCTCGGGAGCCCTGTGGTTCTTCACAATAATAAATATTCTTGGAGTTAAAGGTGCTGGTATAGTGGGTATTATAACGGTTGTGCTTAAGGTGGGGGCTCTTGGAGTCTTTATAGTACTGGCTGCTATACATTTTAACCCGGCAATGCTGGATACAGTCTCAGATCCGTCGAAAGCAGGAATGGATACCCTGCCGGCTGCCATAGCAATTGCCTTATGGGCCTTTGTGGGTATAGAAAGTGCCACCGTGCCTGCCGGGGAAATAAAAAACCCGAGGGTTAATATCAGAAAAAGCACAATTATTGGCACCCTGTTGGCTGCAATGGTTTACATTGCAGTATCGGTGGTAGGAATGGGAGTGCTCGATCAGGCCACTCTCGCAGAATCGAAAGCACCTTTGGCAGATATTATAAACAAGGCTACGGGAGGAACATGGGGTGGCAATTTCATAGCAGCAGGAGCAATTATTTCAGCTCTGGGAGCAACTTCGGGATGGGTACTTACAACTGCAAGGAGCGCTTATGGAGCATCGAAAGATAAACTCTTCCCGGCAGTTTTCAGCAGGGTCCATTCGAAGTTCAAGACACCCGTGGCTTCACTTATCATCAGTGCAGTGGCAGCTAATGTATTATTGATATTGAATTATATCGGATCTCTTACGGCAGCGTTTAATTTTATGCTGCTGCTGGCAACCCTGTCATTTCTTCCTGCTTATGCGTTTTCAGCAGCTGCCGATATTATGTTGCTCAGAACACATTCCGAGAAATTCAATATCTTCAGTTTTCTGAAAAACTCCTTCGTAGCTCTTCTCGCCTTTGCCTATTCAATATATGCCATTTACGGTACCGGTGCCCGGGTAGTCATGTATGGTTTTATCCTGATGTTGCTCGGAATACCTGTTTATGTGTTCATGATGATCCAGAACAATAAAGCCGATAAAGTAATAGACAATCTGAGAAGAGATGCCGGTCTGGAAAGCTGACATTTATCAACAAAAAATACTTAATTGTAATTATCAATTAATCAACTAAATGGTTTAAAACCAGAAGATTTCTTTGTTTATGGCTGACTGTTCCCGGTAATCATTGTTGAAAAATAGGGTACTAACAGCATGCCTTATTCGTTATATTTGCGCAAAATTCTGCAAAATGTCGGTAGGATATTCTGAAGAACATATCAAGACCCTGGAGTGGAGGGAACATATTCGTCTGAGACCCGGTATGTATATCGGGAAACTTGGCGACGGATCATCACAGGATGATGGTATCTATGTTCTTATAAAGGAAGTCATGGATAATGCCATTGACGAATTTATGATGGGTTTCGGCAAGAAGATCGATATATCCATTAATGGCCGGGAGGTTAAAGTAAGGGATTACGGACGCGGCATCCCGCTGGGTAAGGTGCTTGATGTAGTATCTCGTATGAACACGGGTGCCAAGTATGATTCAAAAGCCTTTAAAAAATCAGTCGGCCTTAACGGGGTGGGCGTGAAAGCAGTTAATGCACTGTCGTCAAGTTTCATAATACGGTCGGTACGCGACGGGCAGGTTAAGGCAGGCGAATTTGAGCATGGTATTCTGAAGAATGATGTTCCGCTCGAAGCGACAACAGAAGAGAATGGTGTTGAGGTGATCTTCCGTCCCGATGAAGACATGTTCGGAAATTATTACTTCATCTCTGAATATGTTGAGACAATGATCAAAAACTATGTCTACCTAAATTCAGGGCTGATAATAACTCTAAATGGTAATAAGTTCTTTTCACGTAACGGACTTGTCGACCTGCTGAATGAAAATATGAATAAGGAAGGTCTTTATCCGGTAATTCATCTTAAGGGAGACGATATAGAACTTGCCTTTACCCATGGATTCCAGTATGGTGAAGATTACTACAGTTTTGTGAACGGGCAGAACACCACACAGGGGGGGACTCACCTGGTGGCTTTCCGTGAGGCTATAGTTAAGACAATCCGCGATTTTTATAAAAAAGATTACGATCCCTCTGATATTCGCTCCTCAATAATAGCAGCTGTAAGCATTAAGGTGGAAGAGCCAATATTTGAATCCCAGACCAAAACAAAGCTGGGATCCAAGGATATGGGACCCTCGGGGCCATCAGTCAGGAATTTTATAGGTGAGTTCATAAAGAAACAGCTTAATGATTAC
>JBJKPQ010000166.1:0-7460 GCA_046706305.1 Bacteroidales bacterium | reverse complement strand
ATCTACAGTACATATGGTGATGAAATTAATTCTATAGCCAAAGTAGTTAAAATCAACCAGAAAGATCATGCACAGGGCCACATATGCCCTGACGTAAAAACATGGCTTGAAATTGGCCCCTCAGGACTGCTGAAAAAAGCACAGCTGCTGATGGAGGAAGAGAAGTGTGAAACAAAGAGAATCTTCTATGAGAGTGTATGTATATCATTATCTGCTGCTTGCATCTTTATAAACCGTTATGGATCCCTTGCCAGAGATATGGCTGACTGGGAATCAGACAGCAAGAGAAAAGAGAACCTCTTACTTGTTGCTGATACCTGCAATAAACTTGCAATGGAGCCTGCAAAAGACTTCAGGGAAGCAATACAGGCGGTTTGGTTTCTGTTTGTTATACTGCAAATGGAATCAAATGCTTCTTCATTTTCTCCGGGGCGGCTTGACCAGTACCTGTTTAATTATCTTCAATCGGATATTGACAATAACAGACTGGACCTTCAAGAAGCCGTTGAATTGCTTGGTGCTCTTTTTATTAAGTTCAACCATATCGTTTATATGCGTAATTCACATAGCGCCAGGTATTTCGCCGGATTTCCCACGGGATTCAATATTACAATCGGAGGACAGTTGGAAAAGGGGGGTGATGCTACAAACTTGCTTACATTCCTTGTACTTAAAGCTCATGAGCACACAAGGCTGCCGCAGCCTAATCTGACTGCAAGAATACACAAAGGATCACCTTCGGATTTTATTGACGAATGCAGCAGAATAATAGGACTAGGTACAGGTATGCCCCAGGTTGTTAATGATGAAAGTATAGTCCCTTCCTTATTGTCAGCAGGAATCAGGAAAGAAGATGCCAGCGATTATGTGCTTGTCGGATGTGTGGAATTGAGTACACAGGGTAACTTCCTGGGATGGAGCGATGCGGCCATGTTCAATATGGTTAAGGTACTTGAGCTGACAATTAACGACGGTAAATGTATGATAAGCGGGGAACAGACAGGACCTGCCACCGGATACCTGTCCGATATTGAAACATATTCAGCTTTTGAAAGTTCTTTTACTCATCAGATGGCTCATTTTACAGGCAGAATGGTGAAGGCCTGCGAAGTAGTTGAAAAATGTCACCAGCAACACCTGCCTTCTCCTTTCCTCTCATCTGTCGTCAAAGATTGTTTGGGAAGAGGCTTGGACGTAACTGCGGGAGGCGCCATGTATAACTACTCTGGAATCCAGGCAATTCAGCCGGCTAATGTTGCTGACATCCTGGCCGTGATTAAAAAAGCAGTATTTGACGACGGCACGATTGACAAAGGAACCTTGATGAATGCTCTCCGTAGCGATTTTTCAGGATTTGAGACCATAAGGCAATACTGTATAAACAGGGTGCCCAAGTACGGGAACGATATAGAATGGGTTGATGCCGCCGCAGCAAAATGGATTAACCATTTTGCTGATAAGCTGAAGGGATATAAAAATTACAGGGGCGGGAAGTACCACATGGGACTCTACACAGTCTCAGCGCATGTTCCTATGGGCAAAAATGTGGGAGCAACTCCCGATGGAAGGCTTTCAGGTATGCCACTTGCGGACGGAGGATTATCTCCTGTTTATGGCCGCGATAAAAAAGGCCCCACAGCAGTTCTGAATTCTGTTTCCAGGATGCCTTCAATAAGAGCATCAAACGGAACTCTTCTTAATATGAAATTTTTGCCCTCCGTTTTCAGTAATGAACAGGACAGGCAAAAATTTACATCACTTCTCAGGTCCTTTGCATATTTGCCTGTTCACCATGTGCAGTTTAATGTAATTACCTCTGATGATCTTATTGAAGCCAGGAATGATCCGGATTCATATCGAGGGCTTACGATAAGAGTTGCAGGGTATACAGCGTATTTTACTGAACTTGCAGAAGATCTGCAGGATGAAATAATAGAAAGGACCACTCATGGAGAAGCCAGCTGAAATGGAAGGACTTGTTTTTAAGGTCAGGCGTTTTTCAATTCACGACGGACCAGGAATACGTACAACGGTATTCCTGAAAGGATGCCCGTTGAACTGCACCTGGTGTCATAGTCCGGAAGGTATCAGCCGTACCATTACCATCTGGCACAATAACGCTGATTGTATTTCATGCGGAACCTGTGTCAATGCATGTCCCGGAAATGCCTTGTCTCTTTCAGGTAAATTATCAGAAAAGGTGCTTATAGACAGGACTTCCTGTAACCTTACCGGCAGATGTGTTGATGTATGCCCTTCGAAAGCTCTGCAATATACAGGTGAAAATATTACTGTTTCTGAATTAATGACTGAGATATTGCGTGACATCATATACTATAATGAGTCAGGAGGAGGAGTCACATTGACTGGAGGCGAACCATTGTTTCAACCTGATTTTTCATATTCATTGCTTGAGGCCTGTATTAATTTGGGTGTAAGCACAGCGGTTGAGACATCTCTCTTTTGCGATCGTGAAACGATTGACAGGATAGCAGAGGTGACTGACCTTTTCATTACCGATATAAAGCTGTTTGATAATGATGACCACAGGAAGCATACAAGTGTATCAAATGAAATAATCCTTGATAATTTCAGGCATCTTATGAGCCTGGCGAAAGAAGTTATTGTAAGGATTCCTTTGGTTCCGGGTATAACGGATACTCCGGCTAATCTAAGCTCAATTTCTTCCTTTGTAAATAGTTTAAATAAAAATGTACCTGTTGAAATGATAAAATATAACTTACTGGCACCTAATAACTACAGGAGACTTGGTTTACCATACCTCGTTGAGTAAATAAAATGTATTAAATAATTTTGAACTTTAAATAATCCTTTATAACTAAAAATGAGAAACATGCATTATGAATACAAAATGAATGTATTAAATTCATGTTGCTCGTTGTTAAAAAAACATAACCAATTAATGATGAAAAAGGTACTCTCATTTATCAGTGTAATACTACTTGCGACAAACATTCTTTACAGCCAGTTTGGCCTGTCCGACTCGCTCAGGACAATTAAACTTGAAGATGTTACAATCACGGCAAACAGGCTCCCTGTTTTGCTTAAGAACAATCCCGGTTCTGTGTCAATAGTAACACCTGCTGACTTATCGACCATGCCGAAAACAATCGGAATTGATGAAGCATTAAGACTTACACCGGGCGTAAGGATAGATAACCAGCATGACGGGGAAAGGGTTCATGTCAGCATTCGCGGACAGGGGATCCTCACGGAGAGGGGTATAAGAGGTATTGGGGTGCTTCTTGATGGTATACCTGTTAATGATCCTTCCGGATTTGCACCAGATCTTTATGATGTTGACTGGGCCACAGTAGACAAGATTGAGGTTATGAGGGGGCCGGCTGCCAGCCTTTATGGCGGTGGCGGTGCTGCAGGTGTTATAAATATAAGCACTATGGACGGAGGGAAAAAACCAATTGGAGGAGAGGTAAACCAGACTATAGGATCAAATGGTTTTACTAAAGAACTTGTTCAGCTTGGAGGTACCAGTGGAGCGACAAATTACAGGATGAGCTATTCCAGAACTGACGGAGCGGGTTACCGCGATCACCAGGCATTCTGGGCAAACAACCTGTATGAGAAGGTAAATTTTCATCCATCAGAAAAACTGAAGATAACACAGGTTATTTCGCACACTGATTATTTCCAGCAAAATCCTGAGGGACTTAACCTCGAACAGCTTGATAATCCCAGGCAGGCTAATCCCGATGCCCGTCCCTTTAATGAATACCAGAAAACAAACCGGACAACAATTGGCCTGCATGGCATTTACCGGTTTAATGATATTCACGATGCAGAGCTGACTACTTTCCTGAGAACATGGCAATACAAGGAAACAAGTAATAAAGCCGCTGAATATCGTGATATCACATTTCCGGGAATAAGCGCACAATATAATATCCATTTTGGCACCGGCAGGCTTAAGAATGTGATAAGCCTGGGTACTGATATAAAATGGCAGGATACAAGGATGTATAAGCTTCAGAGTGCTGCTGATCCGCTCAGGGTGGAAAGCCTTGATGAAACAAACCTTGAAACAGATATCCTTCTTGCAAACCAGATCATTTCTCAAAGCAGTACAGGAGCTTTCGCATTGTATAAATTTAGTATGGGAGATTTTAACCTGATAGGAAGTCTTCGCTACGATGCCATGAATAATAAGCTTACCGATAAACTGATGGCAGCTGATACAGCTATGACTACAAAAAACTTCAGTAAAACATCAGCACGTATTGGAGCCAATTATTATTTTAGCCCGTCATTTACATTATATGCAGACTGGAGCCAGGGTTTTATGCCTCCATCCACTGAGGAACTGGCAAGCAACCCGGTAGGATATAACGGGTTTAACACTCACCTGGTTCCTGCAACTTCTAACTCTACAGAGGTAGGAATCAGGGGAGACATAGGAGGAGTCTTTTTTTACGATATCACTGGTTTCATAATGTATACAAAAAACGATTTCTTTCGCTTCAAACAAACGGGGAGGGGCAACCAGGAAGTTTTCTATGGTAATGCGGGTAACAGCCGAAGATATGGACTCGAAGTTTTCCTTTCATATGATATCCTCCCTGACCTGAGACTGCAGACAGCATATACATTTGCCGATTACAAGTACACTTCTGCACAGATTGATCCGGTTTATACAGATGCGGCTTACGTACTTACATCACCTCCTTCAGCAGGCCAATGGCTTCCCAATTCTCCCAGAAACCAACTGTATGCAGAACTGTCATGGTCTGTTACAAAGAAAATAACACTTAGTCTTTCCTCTGAATACCAGTCAAAATGGGCAATCTATACTGATTCCAGGGCATACAGCGGGCAACTCGACCCTGCAATTTACCATAACTGGCAGGATGGTTTCAACCTGTACCATGCACGTATTGCATATGCATGGAGGATAAAGGATGTAAGTGGTGAATGCAGTTTGTTTGTCAGGAACCTGGCGGGGACCAGATATATAGCCTTTACTGAACCTGATCCCGATGGTAATTCCTATCAACCCGGACCTGTACGTGAAATCTTCGGTAATATCAGGGTCAATTTCTGAGGTTCCAGACAGTAAGCAGGCAAATCCGGCTGTCAGTCCTCAAGGGAGTCAATAGCTTCCCTGAGAATTTTGGCCGAATTTGCCAGTGCCGCTCTTTCATCCCCGTTCAAGGGACTGATAAGTATTTTACTGATGCCTGCGTGCGAAACAACACACGGCAGGCTCAGGCACACATCCCTGATACCGAATTCACCATCCACATAAGTGGAAACAGAAAGAACGCTGTGCTGACTCCTCAGAATGGCACCGGTGATCCTGACAAGAGCGAGCCCTACAGCAAATTGTGTAAAACCCTTGGAATCTATAATATGGTAGGCAGAATTTCTGACATGTTGCTCAATCTGCTTACGTTCTTCCTTCCAGTCTGTACAGTTGCCGCATACCGGGCAATGATCATCGATCTTGATACCTGCAACATGAGTCATTGACCATGCGGCAAATTCACTGTCGCCATGTTCACCCAGGAAGTAGGCATGAACGTTATGAACATCCACACCACAATGCCTGCTCAGGAAATGCCTGAACCGTGCACTGTCAAGAACTGTTCCGGATCCTATCACACGATTTCTGTCCCAGCCTGAACGTTTAAGGGCAACCCATGTAAGAACATCAACCGGGTTGCTCACTACAAGCATTACCCCGTTACATCCGCTTCTTGCAATGTCTTCAGCTATACTGCCTACTATTCCAGCATTTTTCCTTAGAAGTTGCAGACGTGTCTCTCCGGGTTTCTGGGCAGCACCTGCCGTTATCACTACCAGCTGAGCATCAGCATAGTCAGCATCGGTGCCTGTTCGTATATCAACTGTCGGGAAGAAAGGCTGGCCATGAACAAGATCCATTACCTGTCCCTTAACAAGTCCCTCATTCCTGTCGACCATGATTATTTCATCGGCGATACCACTCTGTGCAAGTGAATATGCGTATGTTGAACCAACAGCTCCTGCCCCTACAATTACAACTTTCCTGTTTCGCTTTGATGATTCTTTCATTTGAATAACATGTAAGTAATGGTTATATAACACCATTCCTTAATGCTAGTTCAAAATATAATACAGTGAACTATCGGAAGCACTGCCTGCTTCATTATTGTTTAGAACAATTTGCCGTGTTCCGGGAGATGTTACCATAGTTCCGGCAAATTTTTCCTTCTTTTCAGGGATACAAAAACGACAGCATTGAGAATGATCAAAATGCTTATATCCCTCAGCTACAGCATCATCCGTAGAAAGGAAATGTCCAAGTAATATTATATTTTCATCATCCGAAAGAAAAGGACAATTCTCTTTATGTATTGCATGCCTGTCGTTAGTCCGGCATTTTTTGGTTATATAATAGCGTGAAACCATTTTTAGTTTTTTCATTTTATTGCTATTTAAGTTAAGTCTTTCTTCAACCGTAAATTCGTATGTTAATAGGTATAGACGTGGAATTGTTACCCTGATAATCTGTTATAATCTGCCGGTTCAATTTAAAACCATAAATCATGAAGAGGTTAATCAATTCACAGACAAGCCCATGCAGAAAATAAATTGATTCATTTGAGAGACATAAAATTTTCCTGCCCCGGATTCCTGTGCAAAAATCGGGGTTTCGCTTTTAAATCTTTTTACTTATTTAACATTTCATGTATCCCTCTCCTCATGGTCATTTAAGAACATTAATAAAAAAAAATGGCATTTTCATGGTAACAATTGAAAGGGTATTACTATTAAACAATGAAATTAAATCTAACTTTAAACATAGAATCATGAAAAGAGCAGACAAATCATCCGGCAAATCAAAAAACTTCGAATTATTTATGTCAAAACTTTCTGAGAATGAAATTTTGAGTAACAAGGCACTTTCATCAGTTAAAGGAGGTGACGGAGTAGCTAATGGTGGCGAACCAGTTGTCTCAATACCAAGGCCTCCGCAGTCATAGTCTGTACAAAATACTCGCAAAAGAGCAACTCATCCGGGTTGCTCTTTTTGTTTTACATGGTCAGAAACATAGAATTATTCATTATAAATGTTATCCGTAAATTATAACTTTGTGTAAAACTCACTGGGGAATATGAGATGGCTGGTTTTATTTGTAACATTGTTGGTGATTAATTCATCCTCCTTCTCGTATGGGCAGAGTGAAAAGACAGACTCTCTTTTTAGTAAATTCATAGAGTACAATGCTCACGGAGACATTGTTCAATCCCGCGATATTTTAGTTCAGATATTAAATTCAAATAATAACTTACCCGGATGGTATAAAGCAGCTATTAATAATAATTTATGTTTGGTAAGCATTTCCATGGGATTATATGATAGGGCGCTGGAGTATAATAAAGTTGCTGAGGACCAATTAATAAATGAAAACATTTCTAATCAGACATTAGCTGACATATAT
>JBJKPQ010000165.1:0-7715 GCA_046706305.1 Bacteroidales bacterium | reverse complement strand
GTTGTTGTTTCGGGATTGCCGAACATCACACCGATTTTATCCCTCAGCTGGTTTATAAAAACGCAGGAAGTGTTGGTTTTGTTTATATTGGCAGTCAGCTTCCTTAATGCCTGAGACATTAACCTTGCCTGAAGGCCCATTTTTGAGTCTCCCATCTCACCTTCTATCTCAGCCTTCGGAGTAAGAGCCGCTACCGAATCAATTACAACTATGTCTATCGCTCCCGACCTTATAAGGTTATCGGTAATCTCGAGAGCCTGCTCACCATTATCGGGCTGCGATATAAGAAGGTTCTCAATATCTACTCCAAGCTTCTCTGCATATGTCCTGTCAAAAGTATGTTCTGCATCGATGATAGCAGCTATACCACCATTTTTCTGAGCCTCGGCTATGGCATGTATTGCCAGTGTTGTTTTTCCTGAGGCTTCAGGCCCGTATATTTCAATCACCCTTCCCCTTGGCAGGCCACCTATTCCAAGAGCGGCATCGAGACCAATAGAACCTGTTGATATAACCTGTATGTTCTCAACAGCATGGTCACCCAGCTTCATTATTGTCCCTTTGCCAAAATCCTTTTCTATTTTCCCCAGGGTTACTTCAAGTGCTTTCAGCTTCTCTTTATTTATCTCTTTTCTTTCGTTGCTCATGTTTGTCTGTTTACTGATTATATATGCTGTAAATCTGTTCCGAATGACCTTTAGTGTCTACTTTTGAAATTATTTTTTCAATTGTGCCTTTTTCATCAATTATAAAGGTTGTCCTGTTAACACCAAAGTAGGTTTTTCCATACATTTTCTTTTCTCCCCATACCCCGTAATCATTGAGTATCTTTTTCTCCGTGTCGGCAATGAGAGGGAAAGGCAGAGAGTATTTTCCTGCAAAACCCTTATGGGACTTTTCACTGTCGGGGCTTACACCAACCACTGCAAAGCCCTTCTTCAGAAGATCCTCATGATTATCTCTTAGGTTGCAGGCTTCTGCTGTACATCCTGGTGTATTGTCTTTAGGATAGAAGTACAAAACCAGTTTCTTGCCTGAAAAATCACCCAGCCTGACAGTGTTGCCATTTTGATCGATACCTTCGAAAACAGGTGCTTTATCACCTTCCTTTAATTGTACCATATTTTAAATATTTTGTTATTATGGGTAAATTTACGAAGTTTGAATCGTAATCAGCAAAAATAAGACTAATTATTATTAACATAAATAAACAGTTGCTGATATCCGGATAATTAATTAACAAATTGGTGAACAGGTGGTTATGACAGGAAGATTTAGAACAGGTAAGAACCCGGGAAGACAGGTAATTACCATAGTGCTGATGATTGTATTCAGCTCGCTGGCCAATGTAATACTGTCGCAGGATATCAAGAGTAAGCCTACCCGGCAATCTTCTCTGGAAGCATTTTCCAAAGGAGATTATGAAAAGGCTTACAGTGAATTCAGGGAGCTTCTCATGACATATCCGAAGGATCCCTTATACAAGTATTATTCAGGTGTCTGCCTTGTGAAGATGAATATAAACGCTGCAGAGGCGGAGAAACTCCTGAAAGATGCCCTGAATGGAGCCACAGCTCTCAGGTCATTGCCTTCCGATGCTTTTTTTTACCTCGGACGATCACAGCAGATGCAAGGTAAATTTGATGAAGCTGTGAGTACTTATAACCAGTTCACAAGGGAAGCAGGGAGAAAAAAGGCGAAGGAGGAGGATGTACCGGCTCTTATTCAGCAGTGTAAGAACAGAGAAGGCAAACTGTCGGTTGCTGAAACAACTGCCGATACCGATCAGAAAAAAGATGTGAAGACTCTGGTTGAACAGGAAAAAGGAGTATTACCGGCCTCCCCGGAGCCCGGTGATAAAAAAAATGAAATAAATCCTGCAAGGCCTGCTCCGGTTGTTAAGGAACTCGCCGGAAATTATGAAAAAATACTTGACGATGCTGTTGTTCTTCAATCTGAAGCTGATTCTCTTAATGACCTGGCTGCAAGACAGAGAAAAGAAGCTGCAACAATGACAGGTAGTGAGAAAAGCCGGTTGCTTGCAGTTGCTGCGGCAAATGAGTCACAGGCCCAGGATTTGCAGAAATCGGCCGACAGGAAATACAGCCAGGCTCAGTCGTCAATGAATGCCGGACATGACACAGGTAGCGTCAAAAAGATTACCAGTGTAACTTCCACTGTGCCTGAACTGACTAAAGACACCGTATCTCAATCGGCAAATACCGTAAAGAAGGCGCCTGTTTCGAAACAGGTGACCAACACGGAAAAACAAATTGAGTAACCTGATGTACAGATTGATACCAAAAATGTTGCAGTAGGGCAGGCTGCAATACCAGTAGAAGCTTTTTCCGATTTTGAGATTGTCCCTGATCCGGGCGTTCTTAAAAATGAAAAGATAAAGATTGATCCCGAAGTACCCGATGGTCTTATATACAGGATACAGGTAGCAGTTTTCAGGAACCCTGTCACACTCTCCCATTTTAAGGGAATAAAACCGGTATACGGCTTTCGCGCTTCAAACGGCCTTACAACATACTTTGCCGGGATATTCCGGCGTAAAGCCGATGCTTCTGATGCTCTTACCAAAGTGCGGGGCAAGGGATTCAGAGATGCATTTATTGTTGCCTTTTCCGGTACAAAACGTGTCTCGGGCGACAGGGCCAGGGATATGGAACAGGAGTGGGGTAACAAACCATTTATTGATCTTGTGCCAAAACAGGAATCAGCCAAAGCTGATACACTGCCTCCTACACTGTCGTACAGGGTTGAAGTGGCCAGATCGGATAAGCCCCTTAAAGATAATGTTACACAGGAACTTATAAAAATATCCGCCAGTCGTGGACTGGATGTTCTTAAATTGAGTGACGGGACTATTGTTTATTTAATCGGGAATTTTATTACTTTTGAAAGTGCATCAGAGTATTCTGATCTTCTGAAAAGAAACGGATACCAGGAAGCAAAAGTAACAGCATGGCTGGGTAAAAAGGAGATCCCGGTGGATACGGCACGAAAACTATTTAACAGTCTGAAATGAAAGAGAGAGCATTACCCAAGGACGGGAAACTAAGCAGAGGGGGAGAGTCGGCTTCACTTATTCTTTATAATGATGATTTTAATACTTTTGACCATGTAATAAAATCACTTGTTGAAATATGTGGTCATGATTCAGTTCAGGCCGAGCAATGTGCGCTTATCGTGCATTTTAAGGGTAGCTGTGAAGTGAAAGTGGGCATTCCTGAAGTTCTTAATGCTATGAGCATTTCACTTAATGCCAAAGGTCTTAACTCAAAAGTGGTAACTGTAAAGAGTATCTGATTTAGTATGGTCTTGCGGTCGTGCAGTCGTGCGGTCTTGCGGTCATGCGGTCATGCGGTCGTGCGGTCGTCCGTCGATGCAGGAGTGAAGGTTATCGGTGGGAAGATCATTATCTCCGGCAGGCTTTCTTTGAAGACCACCTGTGGTAAGCTCCATTAGAAATTATTTATCCCTGTGGAATATTCCGTTGAGTGCCCTGTCGAAGAATGAGAGCATAAACACTGCAACTGAAATATAAATAAAGGTAGCGGGGATATTAAGCTTTATGTGAGGGGCAGCATCAACGGAAGGAAGCATGAGCGAAATCTTTTTAACTAAGTCAAATGCCGGACCTGTAGCTGCAGTGCTGCTCTTGTCGGGCAATAAGACCGCCATTACAACAAGAAGCACCACGATAGCCGCAGAGACCAGCGGTACCATTTTTAACCTGGCTGCCCTTACTCTTTTCTCAACAGTTGCAGGCTCCACCTGTATCCGCGACATAATATTGGCGGTGAATCCTTCAGGAGCCTTTTCTATGCTCTCGGTACTAAAAAATTCCCTGAGAATATCTTCTTTGTTTTCCTGGGTGGTTTTCATTTCCTGATGCTTTTAAATTCTTAATAATAAGAGCGTTTATCCTTAATGGTACTATTTTCATCACTTCTCCCGAAAAAGGATACCGGCCTCATAATTTCTATTCTGTCTTAATTCTTCTTTCTGTATGATTTCATACAGTTTTTGCCTCGACCGGAATAGTTTAACCTTGATATTTGACTTGCTTATCCCGGTAACCTCCGATATCTCGTCAGTTGACATATCTTCATAATAGTACAGGCTAATCAGTGCTCTTTCATCGTCACTTATTTTCTGTAAAGCAAAGTTAAGTAAAGAACTTCTGTATTCCCTGTCAGCTTCTTCCTCACTTGGACTGCTACCTATGAAATCATTAGCATCCGCGGGGAAATCTTCGAGAGATAGTACTCCTTTCCTTTTGGTCCTTACAGATGAAATAGCCGTGTTATATACTATACGAAACAACCAGGTTGAAAAGCTACTTTTCATCCTGAAACTTTTCAGAGAACGGTAGGCTTTCACAAAGGCATCCTGTGCTACCTCTTCTGCCTCTTCGTGCTGGCCGCATATTCTGAAAGCCAGGTTATAAACCCGGTCCTTGTGCCTGTCTACAATAAAACTGAAGGCATTCACCCTGCCCGACAGAACCTGTTCTATATAGAATATGTCGCCTTTATAATCCATTACGGACATTTGACGAGTAAAGTTAATTATAGGTTACGTAAATAGCCGAAATTTTTTTCTGTTTTTTTTGTAACCGTATTTAAGATTATGTTGTCTAAAGGTGCAAAAAGAGTTTAACAATTAAATTTTTGAAGCCATGGGAGTATTAATAGGTTTTATTGCATTTTTCGCAACGGTTTTCGGCATATTCTATGTTTTTTATGTCACAAGGAATAAAGAAAGACTTGCACTCATTGATAAAGGTGCGGATGCAAGTTTGTTTGATACCGGGAAGGAGAAATCAGCTTCGGTGTTTAACTGGAACAAAGTTACCCTTAAAGTGGGCATGTTCCTGATGGGTATTGCGCTTGGTATAATTGCAGGGGCTGTACTTGAAGCCAACGATATATTATTCGACGGCGCTGCCTACACTTCGATGATTTTCTTTTTTGGTGGTTTAAGTCTTGTAATTTACTACCTCATAGAAAGAAAGCCAAGATAGGTAAGTTTTTATGTCTTCCCTGATTACTCTGAAACTCTCTGTGCTGTTTTTAGATACATACAGCACAGGGAGGCAGGGGTATTCTTATTTAAGGTAGAACTCAATCATTTTCTTCACCGCTTTTCGGCAAACGGAACAATAGCCATCAGGGCCGTTGCTTTTCATCCTGCAATCGATCTGTGCCCTGTAAATGCCTTTGGCAGAATAACCTGCACCTTCAAACAACCCTGTAACATCTTTATACCTGGCCAGAGGCGGGGTAGGAATAGGTGTGTCTTTTGATATCATTTTCTTCCACTTTGCATTAAAATCAACCAGGGTTGTGATATTAGGTTCCCATGGTTCAACATCCAGGGGGTAAAAATCATTATATGCAACTTCGGAGGTGTAGTATTCGTCGGCAAGACCTGCAAAACCGTGACCGAATTCGTGGATAAAAACTTTTGGAGATAAGGCATTATCGGCCGTGGTACCGCTGTAATAATTATAAACACCGCCACCACCATATCTTTTACTGTTGATGAGCACTATTATATTATCATGCGGAACAACGGCAGCATAATCATTTACTGCTTTTATGTCGTGTGTGGTAAGATACCTGTCTATGTTAAAAGTATAATAGCTGGTGTTCAGAGCCGTGTTGACATAAATATGTTCACCAGGCACGTCAGTTCCCGATTCCTGTGATATAGCTTCCACAGCCCATATATTTATCCTGTTCTTATAATCACTGAATGGCGGCTCTGCAAAGAGGATATCTGCCATTCTTTTTACATCAGTCCTGAATTTTGGCATTTCTTCTGATGTATAACCTTCAGCAATGAAAACAAGATCTACATTTGTGTGTGGATCGCCGGCATCATAAATCTTTGTCGCCCTCGCTTTTACCGGATTCTCTTTCCTGATGAAGTAGTTTTCCGGATCAACTGTTGTACTGTAAAGCTTGCTGAAAGTGCCATTTATTTCCCTTTTACTTAATACGAACCTGATCTTTTTCTTTGGATATGGCATTGTTGCAACCTCATAGTAACTGCGATCCATTGTCTTTGCTTCATCTGTAGTCTGCCATTCCTGGAAAAGTGTACAGAAACCCCTGGAGTACAGCAGTATATTGGAGGAATCGTCGAAGACCTCGTATTTGAAGTTTCCATAATCAAAGGGGTTGGAAAGATCGGTGACCGATCCGGCCCAGTATGGTTCTTCTTTAAATCCTACCGGATAAACATGTGTCTCTTCCGCGTTACCTGCAAACATAAAATCGAATCGGAGCACCTTATCATAGAAATAATTATTGAAGTTTATCTGCGCTGAACCAATAAGGGAAAGAGCAGATAAAATAAGGATCATAATACTTCTCATAGTAATTTATTTTATTGCTGACACACAAAGCTAAAAATAATCAACAATACCGATTGATAAATTATATAATTTTGCGCCACAGGGTTACCTTAAATGAACGGTTTGTTAGTTAGGGTTGTTGTATGTAGGGAAAAAAGAAATGTTATGGTGTACACAGACTACCATTATTGTATTCAAAAAAGCCCGGATATTGTTTATAATGAGCCTGTAAGAGGTATATCCGGGCAGACTATATGTTTTAATACCCACTCTTTGGGAAGACCATTCACAAAATATTTACTGACAAAAAAATTAAAGCCATGGCCGATCTAATAACCAGAATAAGCGATTTTGTTTGGAAGAACCTGAATGAAAAACATGTTACAGGGAAAAAAGATCCCTTCTGGGAAGGACTCAGACAGACAGGAACAGAACTTTGGCTCGATACAGGGGATATGGATGAGGCAGAGGCAAACTGGTCTGCCGAGATGAGTGCTCTTACTACTAATAACACATTGCTTAACAGGGAAATACAAAAGGGGATCTATGATATTTTTATCACAGAGGCAAAGAGTGTCGTCAGGGAGTTGTCGGCCGAGGAAAGGATAAAGGAAATTTCTTTTATTCTGAATGCCCGACATGCTTTGCGACTGGCCACTCGTTTCGGTGGTTTTGTGAGTGTTGAGCTGCATACTGACACTGCTCATGACATAAAGGCCATTGAGTATTACGGGAAGCGCTTTCATGATATGTGTCCTGACCAGTTCATCGTAAAGGTACCATATACAGCGGAAGGATTGATAGGGGCAAGGCGGCTGAAGGATGCCGGTATAAGAGTTAACTTTACACTAGGCTTCAGTGCCAGGCAGAATGTCCTTGTGACCCGGATTGCCAGGCCTGATTATGTAAACGTATTTCTTGGCAGGATAGGGGCTTTTATGCAGAATAATAACCTTGGAGATGGTACCGGGGCAGGTGAGAAGGCACTCATAGCCTCGCAGAACTGGGTCACAGGTTTGTCATCCGAGAATCCATGGCAGACATTGCAGATAGCCGCAAGTCTGAGGAACTTCAGGCAGCTGGAATTACTGGCCGGCACAGATGTCTTCACTATGCCACCGAAAGTAGCAGCCGAAGGTCACAAGGAACTAAGCGGGAAATTCATATCACATACTCACGAAAACTACGAAGCGAGTATATTTGATTCAGCTTCCGGGGCTCACATCGAAAAATTCTGGGAAGTAGACAATAAGGTTCTGAACCTGGCAGCGAGGCTTTCTCAAAAATTGCCTTCTTCAGGGGCCGAACTAATCCATATTGCCCATGAGGAAGGATGTGAAGA
>JBJKPQ010000164.1:0-21718 GCA_046706305.1 Bacteroidales bacterium | reverse complement strand
CTTCTGACTGCAGAGTCTGTAACAATCACCTGCGACAGGACTATGGGTCTCAGGTGCAGGCTGACCATCTTCCTTACATATTTCATCTTTTCATTTAAGGGGAGCTTTAACCTCCTGAAGATGTCGGGTATCATTTTTGCACCGGCTATCTCGTGGCCATGAAATGTCCAGCCTGTACCTGGAAAATACTTTTTTGTTGATGGCTTGCCAATATCATGAAGAAGAGCTGCCCATCTTAACCACAGATTTTCAGTACTCCCGGAGATATTATCAAGCACTTTCAGTGAATGAAGGAAATTATCCTTGTGCCCTTTACCCTGTTTTGTCTCAACACCTTTCATGTTTTGCAGTTCGGGTAATATAATACCCAGCAGCCCTGTCTGCTCAAGAGCCAGTAATCCTTTTGAAGGCCTGCTGCTCATCATAATCTTGTTGAGCTCGGTTATTATTCTTTCGGCAGATACTATATTTATTCTTTCACTGTTGGCTGTGATTGAGGCCAAGGTCTTTTCTTCTATCCTGAAATTAAGCTGAGTGGCAAACCTGACAGCTCTTATCATGCGTAAAGGATCATCTGAAAATGTTTTATCCGGATCCAATGGCGTCCGGATTATTTTCTTCCTGAGGTCATCAAGTCCTCCAAAAGGGTCAAGGAATTCTCCAAAAGTCTCTTTGTTGATGCTTATTGCCAGTGAGTTGATTGTAAAATCCCTTCTTTTCTGATCATCATCCAGGGTTCCGTTCTCAACAACGGGTTTTCTCGATTCACGATTGTACGATTCCTTTCTCGCTCCAACAAATTCAAGATCATAATCGCCACTGCGAAACATAGCAGTACCAAAGTTCCTGAATACATTAACTTTTATCGAAGGATCTATCTGCCTGGCTACTTTTCGAGCTATTGCTATCCCGCTTCCGATAACTAAAATGTCAATATCTTTGTCGGGATGATCTCTTTTCAGTATACAATCTCTAACCCATCCGCCTATCACATAGGCCTTTACCTTTTCAGCCGTTACAACATCCGACAATATGCTGAATACTTTGTCATTAAGACATATGTTCATATTTAGATATGACAATTTGTTATTAATTCATGACAAAGTTACAATTTATAGTTAAATTTTTGTATCTTATAATATTATCTGTTAATTGGCATAATGGTTGTCGTGGTGATAAACAAAGTCGTGAAATGAATGTTAATTAAATAAAAATAAAATGGTAGAGCATTTAACTAAAGAAACGTTTTTGAATAAAGTATTCAACTACGAAAAGAACAAAGAGTGGAAATTTGAAGGGGAAAAGCCTTGTATAATAGATTTTTACGCTGACTGGTGTGCTCCATGTAAAATGGTTTCGCCTGTACTCGAAGAGTTAGCAAAGGACTTCGAGGGCAAGCTTGATGTTTTCAAGGTAAATACAGAAGAAGAGCAGGAGCTGGCGGCAGCTTTTGGAATAAGAAGCATTCCTTCTTTCCTGTTTGTTCCTGCTGACGGGCAACCACAGATGGCTATGGGGGCTTTACCCAGGGAGACTTTTGTTAAAGCATTCAAGGATGTCCTTGGTGTAGAAAAATAGCCCATTCGTCAAAACATGGATATTTTTCACACATTTGAGTAAAAAAAATGAAACAAAATTAAAGCCTTAATCGTTTAAGTATTCAGAAGGTAGTAACAATAGTTACAATGGTTTTTTTCATAGATTTAGGTTTAGGGTAGTAAATAAATCGGGGCTTAGGCCCTGATTTGTTTTTATGACAGTTCATTAAAGATACTGTTTATCTCATCCTCGGTGGATTTAAGTTTTTTCTGACACTGCCTGATCAGCTCGGAAGCCAGTTTAACCTGTTCAGACAACTTATCAACATCAAGTTCCCCGTTTTCAATATTATGGAGTATCTCTTCAATTTTAACCACTGCCTCATTGAATGAAAATTCTTTCTTTGCCATTTTACCTGAGTTTATAGGGTTTACATATTGTCATTTTTTCTTTTTGTTCAAACGTTGCAGCACCCTGCTTTGAATGTTTCCGTCTGTAAAAAGGGTGTCTATTATATCATTCTTTTCCAGGTCTTCTCCTTTCTTCACAATCTTACCATTCACAGAGGTAATTGTATATCCTCTTGAAAGAACTTTTTCCGGACTAAGGAAGCTGAGAGAGTTATCAAGCGTTTTAAGTTTATCGCGATTATGTCTGAGAGTATTTCCTGTCAGGTTTTTCAGATTATTGCCAAGCCTGTTGCAGGTATAAGCCCTGTTCACAAGGTAAGCTCCTGAGGTCATTTTTAGTTTTGAATTAAGTTTAGCCTGTTGCATCCCTGCCATGTAGATATATTTTTTCCCATTATTCATCAGTTCTATAATCATTGATGACAATTTTTCCCTGGTACCTGAAATCATCATACGGGTCAGTGGCAGTAATCTCATCGCGGCCGATTCGATCCTGTTGCTGTTCTTCTGCAGGATGGCACGGGAGAGGTCTTTTATTTCCATACTCATTTCATTAAGCCTTACTTCAACCTGTACAACACAGTCGATAATATAATCTGCCACAGCAGTGGGTGTTTTGAGAGAGAGGTGAGCAACCATGTCGGTTACTGAAAGATCTTTTTCATGGCCTATCCCTGTTATAACAGGCAGCGGGAACTGTGTTATATGATAAGCCATATTATAATTATCGAACCAGCTCAGGTCGGTCTGGGAGCCACCTCCCCTGATTATTACAACCAGGTCGAATAAACCAGTTTTTTCAGAAATCCTGTCGAGTGCACCTATTATACCTTTTTCCGTTTCCTGGCCCTGCATGGCACTGTCGAACAGGGCAGTATAAAATACATAGCCATATCCGTTTTTAACAATATGATTCATGAAATCGGTATATCCTGCTGCATTTCGCGAAGATATTATAGCTATTCTCTGGGGAAAAAGAGGAAACTCAAGTTCTTTGTTCATGTTGAAAACACCTTCCTCCATGAGCTGGTTAATTATAGCCTGTCTTTTAAGAGCCATATCACCTACTGTGAAGGCCGGGTCTATGTCGTTTATGATAAGGCTCAACCCATATAACTCATGGTATTCTATCTTTACCTTCACAAGAATCTTAAGTCCGTTTCTCAGAGGCTGACCCGCAGCATTTTCAAAAAATGATTTCAGGAACCTGTAGCGGCTGCTCCAAATTATTGCCCTGGCACGTGATCGTATATTTTTATCATCTGGTTGTTTTTCTATCAACTCAAGGTAGCAGTGTCCGGCATAGTTTTCATTTATCTCCGAAATTTCGGCAGTAACCCAATGCATTCCGGGGAATGACATGTACAGGGAATCTCTTATGCTAAGCTGTAATTCGGTAAGTGTCAGCCTTTCTTCCATTGTCAGTATCTTAGCTTTATTATTTTCCTTGTAAAAACGCCAGTATGTGTTGTAACTCTTATTAAGTATAAGCCCTGTTCCTTCTTTTGCAAAGCATCAAGGTGAAATACCCTTCCTGCAAATTGTGCAAATTCCCGGTTAAATACAACTTTCCCCGATAAAGATATAATCTCCACTTTAAATTCTGCGGGTGTATCCTTGAATATTATCCTCAGATTGCCTGTGGTAGGATTAGGTGCAACAATGATACCGTCATCCGGTACATTTACATACTTATCCTGCAGTAATGAAAGGGCTTTTAACATATCCGGTATTCCAAAGCCATAGAGAGAATCAGGCGTTAAATACCTATTGGCGGACAGTCGTATTGCCTCCATAATATCAGTAGCTTTTGCACCGGGGACTGCCTGCAGAAGGCAGGCTGACATGCCGCTGAGTACAGGACATGAGAAAGATGTGCCGCTGGCATACGAAACTGTTGCCGGTGAGAGCTGTAACGGAACGTTAACACCCATGGCAACATTGTCCGGTTTGATCCGCCTGTCGGATGTTGGCCCGGCAGAGGAAAAAGCGGCTATTATCTCATTCGCATCAACGGCTCCCGCTGCAAGCACACTATCGCCATCAGAAGGAAAGATGATATATCTCCATGTTTTGTTCCGTTCGTTACCGGCACTGTTAACCACAAGAATGCCTTTTGAAGCTGCGATTTCAGCTGCCCTTGTTATAAATGCTGTTTTCCCGTCGAGATCGGATACTTTATAGTTCATCGAAGGATCGTCGAAAGTAAAATAGCCGAGTGATGATGAAATAATGTCAGCTCCGCAACTATCTGCAAATTCGGCACCTGCCACCCAGTAATCCTCTTCACACGGAAATTCTGTTGCCACATCTTCCGTTTTAAGAAGCAGGTAATCAGCAGATGGCGCTGTCCCTTCAATAACTCCTGGAATATCACCTGCCAGTACGGATAGTACCGCAGTGCCATGGTTACTGGCATTATACACGGCCCCGGTGTTGTTCACAAAATCGTGTGTCCCGGTTATTCTGCCTTCGTCCCTGAGGTTGTTTAGCGATGAAGCAATGTCGGCATAGGCAAAGCCACCGTCTAGCACGGCAATAAGAATATTATTCCCTTTATATCCTGATTTATGCAGCATCAGGCCATTGACCATTGTCAGCGGGAGGTCATATGGAGTGGATGAAGAATAGGAAACTGTTATTTCTGTTTTATCAGCGTACCGACTTTTTAATCCGGGCGATTTTACAAGTTTAACATTGCTGACAAAAGGCAGGTCGTTAAGAGCGGCAACATCGGCGGGAGAGGAGTTTTTAAAAAGAGCCGAATTCATCCATTTTGAAGTACAATGTAACATCAGCCCGGAATCTTCCAGCCGGCTGATGTAGTTTCCGAATACTGGCAGATCGCGAAAATCAGGAACCTTTATACCTGCTTTGACTCTTCTTTCGACAGCACGGGCTGACAATAACTCTGAAGGTGAGAAGCCAGATGTTGTGTAATCTCCCTTATCGGTGAAGGTGATCCTGTAGAAGTATTCATAATTGATATCCTGGCCGCGAAGCAGACTTGTCGCAGAGAAGAGTAACAGGAGAACCAGCCTGACAGTTCTTCCTCCGGAATGTCGGTCCGAAAGATCCATTATTTTATAATTCCTGTTTTCTCCGGATCAGCTATTTTCCCTTTGTTGTTCTCCAGAGAATCGAGATATTTCTCATTATCAAGTTCCATCCTGTCGGTAGCAGGTACACCGTTCATATAGTTTATTTCATACTTAACCGACCCGTCAGGTTTATAGATAAACCATTTCCCATCGCGTAAATCATTGTTGTATTGTCCTGTTACCGAGGGTTTCCCGTCTTCGTACCAAGCCTGGAATCTGCCCGTTGCTTTGCCGTTAATGTAATGTGATACCTGGCTCAGCTGACCATTGGGATAATACTGGGTCCATTCGCCCTGCATCCTGCCATTAACATAATTTACTTTTTCTGCCAGGGTACTGTCGGGGTAGAACTTCCTAGAGAGGCCGTTACGTAGGTTATTGTCATAGTTTTCTTCGCAAAGCAGATATCCGTCGAATGACGAAAAGAATTTCCAGGTACCTTCTTTCTGCTGGTTGACATATTTTCCTGTTGAAGATATCTTTCCTCCCGGGTAGTACATTGTTGCGTCAGCTTCGCTGCCATTATCGCTGAATATCAATACCGACTGCAGGTTCCCCTTATCGTCATACCTCCTGAATTCCCCTACGGGATGATCGTCCCTGAAAGTGCCGTCATACATTATTTTACCGTTGGGATACTTTTTGATCCAGTGTCCTGTTTTTTTACCCATCCCGTCGGTTTTATTCAGCGGTGCGTCAGACTGAGGGAATGCATAAACCGATAAACAGGCAAACAAAACAAGAATCGATATTTTATTTTTCATAATCAGCTAACGCAATTTTTCTTGTAAAAGTACAAAAAAAGAGGTTGAAGACATTCAACCTCTCATAATCTGACTACCTGGTAAATTATTTTACTTCTTCAAAATCAACATCAGTTACTTCTTCGTTACCGCCTTTATTATCATCACCTCCCTGAGGTCCGGGACCGGGTTGTGAAGCATCCTGTCCTGTATTCTGGGCGGTTTTGTACATCTCTTCAGAAGCTACCTGCCATACCGAGTTGAGCTCTGCAAGAGCTTTGTCGATAGCATCCAGATCCTGAGATTTATGGGCTTCCTTGAGTTTGCCTAGGGCGGTCTCTATTGAAGTCTTCTTATCAGCAGGAAGTTTGTCGCCGAATTCTTTCAGCTGTTTTTCTGTTGTGAATATCATGCTGTCGGCAGCATTGATTTTTTCAACTTTTTCTTTTGCCTGTCTGTCAGCTTCTTCATTGGCTTTAGCTTCGTCCTTCATCCTTTTGATCTCATCATCGGAGAGGCCTGATGACGCTTCAATTCTGATCCTCTGTTCTTTACCTGTACCCCGGTCTTTGGCAGCCACATGAAGGATACCATTGGCATCTATATCGAAAGTAACTTCGATCTGGGGCACTCCCCTGGGGGCTGGTGGTATTCCATCGAGGTGGAATCGTCCTATTGTCTTGTTTCCTGAAGCCATAGGTCTTTCTCCCTGGAGAACATGTATCTCAACTGAAGGCTGGCTGTCGGCAGCAGTAGTGAAGACTTCTGTTTTCTTCGTAGGTATAGTGGTGTTCGACTCGATAAGTTTTGTCATCACACCACCCATTGTTTCAATACCTAATGAAAGAGGAGTGACATCGAGGAGAAGAACATCCTTAACTTCGCCGGTAAGTACACCTCCCTGTATGGCAGCACCTACGGCTACAACTTCATCGGGATTTACACCCTTTGACGGAACTTTTCCGAAGAATTTCTCAACGAGCTGCTGTATTGCAGGAATACGTGTTGAGCCTCCCACGAGAAGCACTTCATCAATGTCTGATACAGTCAGTCCTGAATCCTTGAGTGCAAGTTTGCAGGGTTCAATACATTTCTGAATAAGCGGATCGCATATCTTTTCGAAATTAGACCTTGTAAGAGTCTTGACAAGGTGTTTTGGAATACCGTCAACAGGCATTATATACGGAAGATTGATCTCCGTTGTTGTTGAACTTGAAAGTTCTATTTTTGCTTTTTCGGCAGCTTCTTTAAGTCTTTGAAGAGCCATAGGATCCTTCCTCAGGTCAACGCCTTCATCTTTGAGAAATTCCTCAGCCATCCAGTCGATTATCATATGATCAAAGTCGTCACCTCCGAGGTGGGTATCCCCGTTTGTCGATTTTACTTCAAATACTCCGTCGCCAAGCTCAAGGATTGAGATATCAAATGTACCTCCGCCAAGGTCAAATACTGCAATTTTAAGATCCTGAGCTTTCTTATCGAGACCATAGGCCAATGAAGCAGCGGTAGGCTCATTAATGATCCTCTTGACAGTCAGACCTGCTATTTCGCCTGCTTCTTTTGTTGCCTGCCTCTGTGAATCGCTGAAATATGCAGGAACAGTAATAACAGCCTCAGTGACTTCCTGACCCAGATAGTCTTCTGCTGTTTTTTTCATTTTCTGCAAAATCATGGCAGAGATTTCCTGCGGCGAATACATACGATCGTCTATCTTAACACGCGGTGTGTTGTTGTCACCTTTAACAACACTGTATGTAACTCTGCCTGTTTCCTTGTTTACCTTATCAAAGGTCTCACCCATAAACCTTTTTATGGAATAGACAGTTTTTTTTGCATTGGTTATGGCTTGCCTTTTTGCAGGATCTCCGACTTTGCGTTCTCCATTTTCTACAAAAGCAACTATTGAAGGAGTGGTCCTTTTTCCTTCACTGTTGGGAATTACAACAGGTTCGTTGCCTTCCATTACTGCAACGCATGAATTTGTTGTTCCCAGGTCGATTCCAATTATTTTTCCCATATTATATTAATTTTTAAAATTTCATTTTTGATATTAAGAATAAGCAATGATTATGCCATTACATTTATTTGACCGTTTCAGGCAATTATGACACCCTGTTTTATGTAAAAACAATGCCTGTGTTTAGTGAAAATGATTGATCTGATTTGTTTTTTCTTTATCCTTTTTCCTGCTGATCATGTTGGATATTTAATGTAAACTGCACACCGACAGTGTTATAGGCTGATGTTGCCTGCGGTATGGACCTGTCGTGTCTCTTTAAAAAGCGGCATGTAGAAAATGAGAAAAATATTTTATGACAAAACGACATGACACAGTATCCTTACTGACATAATAAAAAGGTAAAGTGCAGAGTGATTCATCCGTCACAAATCCGTAACTTTGGCAACTGTAACCAACAATTGAATATTATGTCGATACACAAGACTGTAAAAAGGGTGACTACTCATGTTCTGAATGAGATGAAACTTAAAGGAGAGAAGATAGCTATGCTAACAGCATACGATTTCTCCATGGCAAAGATTATTGATGAAGCCGAAATCGATGTGATCCTTGTTGGTGATTCAGCTTCTAATGTGATGGCAGGTTTTGATACAACGCTCCCCATTACCCTTGACAATATGATTTACCATGCTGCTTCTGTTGTAAGGGCTGTGAAAAGAGCTCTTGTGGTCGTTGACCTGCCATTCGGTACTTACCAGGGTAACTCAAAAGAGGCGCTTGCTTCATCAATACGTATTATGAAGGAGACAGGAGCACATGCTGTTAAGCTTGAAGGCGGTCAGCAGGTTGTTGAATCGATAGAAAGGATATTATCTGCGGGTATACCTGTAATGGGTCACCTGGGGCTCACTCCCCAGGCTATCCATAAGTTCGGTACATACGTGGTCAGGGCGAAGGAAGAGGAGGAGGCACGCAGGCTCATGGAGGATGCGATGCTGCTTGATAAAACAGGATGTTTTGCAGTAGTCCTTGAAAAAATACCTGCTCGTCTGGCGGAAGAGGTAACAAATACAATAAAGATACCCACAATAGGCATTGGAGCCGGCGGCCATACTGATGGACAGGTGCTTGTTCTTCATGATATGCTTGGTATTACCCAGGAGTTTTCTCCTCGTTTCCTGCGCAGGTACCACAACCTTTATTCTGAAATAAAGGGAGCGGTTCAGACATACATAACCGATGTGAGATCACAGGAGTTTCCGAACGAAAAAGAACAGTATTAAGGTAAATCCCAATGGTTGAAATACTTTACGAGGACAATCACTTAATTGCTGTATATAAAAAGTCGTCCGACCTTTCACAGGGAGATAAAACGGGTGATGTGGCTCTTGATACAGAGATCAAAAAATATATTGCAGAAAAATACAGGAAACCCGGCGATGTCTTTCTGGGTGTCATTCACAGACTTGACCGCCCTGTAAGCGGTGTGCTTTTGTTTGCCAGAACATCAAAGGCACTTCAGAGGATGAACGAGATGTTCCGGACGAAGCAGGTGAAAAAGACTTACCTGGCAATTGTAAAGGAGAGGCCCCCTGAGGATGAGGCAACAATTACTCATTACCTTAAGAAGAATGAAAAGCAGAATAAGAGTTACATTTACGATACAGAGGTAAAAGGATCGAAAAAAGCATCTCTCACCTACAGGCTTAAGGGAAGGTCCGAGAGTTTCTGGCTTCTTGAGGTGGAGCTCCATTCAGGTCGTCATCACCAGATAAGAGCTCAGCTTGCAGCCATCGGATGCCCGATAAAGGGTGATCTGAAATATGGCTATCCGCGGTCGAATGACGACGGTGGGATAAGTCTTGTTGCAAGGAAGCTTGAGTTTATTCACCCTGTAAGAAAAGAACCAGTAACAATAACGGGTCATTTACCTGATGGCGATATCTGGCCGGTATTTATAGATGCTTTAAAATAAAAAAGAGCCGGGTGAACCGGCCCTTTTCTTTCTAACCCTCTTAAAATATAATAATACACCTGATCTGCAAACCTGATTATTTTGTATAACAGGTATAAAACAGATCTTCCTGTTATTTCATGGTTTTTCAAAATTCAAAAATAACGATCGTCCTGTATATTCCGGTTAAAACAAGGTTAATAAGAGTTAAGGAAACGTTAAATTATATGTCACTATTTCCATAATAATTTATTTTTGTGTTATGAACAGTAAAAAATTTGCGGGTCTTATAATAATGATGCTGTTATCCATAATAGGAATAATATGGGTTCAGATCGTTTGGATTCAAAAAGCCGTAAAGATTCAGAATGCAAGGTTCAATAACAGTGTCATTGCCAGCCTTAACAACACTGCTGAGGCAATAGAGCAGGCACGTAGAATGAATTTTGTAAATAATATAATGATGCAGCCTCCATTATCGTATAACGATACAGCTGATGATATTGACGGCTACATGAGCGTTGGTACCTATACCGCCACGCCCGACAGCGAAATAAATGTGAGCATAACACACCAGACTCTCAGGGGTAATGCCGATACAGCACGAATAACAACATATAACAGGTCATATACAATTAACAGGGATACTTCAATTGTCTCCGATTCTTCATCCTTTATTGTCGCTGCGCCGGATGAGTCCGGCAAGATGAATATAATTAAGAAGGGTGATAATGTGGATGCAAATACAAATGGTGTCTATATGAAACAGAATGACTTCCTTAACTGGGTAAGGAAGAGGAGGGATGAATTCCGGAATATGACTGACCAGATGATAGTGGAATTATATAACTGGGAACGGTTCCTTGAAATTGATAATACGGAAGTAGAAACGGCTCTAAGCCGTTCATTGAGGTACCAGGGAATAACAACACCATACGAATATGCCATAATTAAAAACGGTGTTGTTGAGCAGGGAAGGTACAAAAAGGCCTCGAAAAATGACTTCCTCCGGACAACATACAGGATAAGACTGTTCCCTGATAACATAATAAGGCAGAACCTTGTGCTTGCAGTTATATTTCCTGAGAGGACAAATTATGTTCTGGGAAGTATCGGGTGGTTACTCGGAGGATCACTGGTATTCTCACTCTTCATACTTCTTACCTTTGCACTGAGCCTATATTTTATAGTGAGCCAGAAAAAGATATCGGAGATGAAATCAGATTTCATCAATAACATGACTCATGAGTTTAAGACACCAATTGCTACCATTTCTCTTGCTGCCGATACAATTAATAATCCCAAGGTTATTGGCGATGCGACAAGGATCAGGCATTTTATCGATATGATAAAAAAGGAAAACAGCAGGATGAACAAGAAGGTTGAGACAATACTGCAGATAGCTTCACTCGATAAGAAGGAAATTGAATTCAGGTTTGAAAATGTCTCAATCCATGATATTATAGAGAGGGCACTGGAGACAATAGAAATACAGGTACAGCAAAGAAACGGTAAGATAATATTGCATCTGGATGCTGAGCAGCCCGAAATTTACGGCGACTTCGACCACTTAAGTAACCTTGTCAATAACCTGCTCGACAATGCAATAAAATATTCACCGGAAACACTTGAGATTACTGTTTCTACCGAAAACAAAGAAAAAGGTGTAATTTTGTCAGTTGAGGACAAGGGTATTGGAATGAGCAAAGCAGTTCAGAGCAAGATATTCGAGAGATTCTACCGGCAGAGTTCCGGTAATATACACGATGTAAAGGGTTTCGGACTGGGTTTGAACTATTCGAGGGCAATTGTTGAAGCTCATAAAGGGAATATTACAGTTACAAGTGAACCTGGAAAAGGAAGCCGGTTCGATATATATTTACCATTTAACTGGGAGAACTAGATTATGAGTAATAAAGCAGCAAAAATATTTTTAGTGGAAGATGACCTTAGTTTTGGTTCTGTACTCAAGTCATATCTTGAAATAAATGATTTTGCAGTTGAGTGGGTTGATGATGGTAAATATGCAATAGAGCATTTCAGAAAAGGTGTATTCAGTATCTGTATACTAGATATAATGCTTCCTCATGTCGATGGTTTTACGATAGCCAATGAGATACGGCAGATAAACACAGAGGTGCCTATTATATTTCTTACTGCCAAGAAGCTTAAGGATGATGTTCTTAAAGGTTATGGTGCCGGCGGTGATGATTACATAACAAAACCGTTTGATACTGATATCCTGCTGGCAAAGATAAAAGCCATTCTTGTCAGGCGCGATTCCCAGTCGGCCTCAAAGGATATATATGAGATAGGTAAGTTTATTTTTAATTCGAAGCTTAGGACTCTGACTATAGGTGACGATGAGAAAAAACTATCACCAAAGGAGGCCCAGCTTCTAGAATTACTTGCACTTAATCCGAATTCCCTTATCAGCAGGGAGCTGGCTCTTAAGAAGATATGGGGTGCAGATGATTATTTCACGGCGCGCAGCATGGATGTATATATTACCAAGTTGAGGAAGTTCCTTTCGGAAGATCCTGAGATTAATATTAAAAATATCCATGGTGCCGGTTTCCAGCTGATCATCAGGGAAGATTGATCTTCAGGTTGTTCTTCCTGAACTGGAGAGGCAGAAGATCAGCCACACTGTCTGTAATCATTGTTTTGTCTTTCCCTGAAAGTATTATCCTTATGTTTTTCCCGTTCCTCGATTCTTCTTCTGCAATCACCTGACGGCAGTTACCGCATGGCGTAACAGGTTCCTCTGTTATCCCTTCGTCGGTCATGGCTGCTATTGCGATAGCCACAGGCCTGTCATCACCATAATTGGATACTGCATACGACAGGGCGTTTCTTTCAGCGCAGATACCGGAAGGAAATGCTGCATTCTCAACATTTGTGCCGCATACTATTCTCCCGCTTTCAAGCCTGACTGCAGCACCGACCCTGAACCTTGAATAAGGTGCGTAGGCATTTGAAGCAGAGTTTCTTGCGGCTTCTATCATCTCCTTTGTTCCCTCATCAAGCCCTGACTGGTTTTCTATTTCAGTGTACGATATTGTAATCTTCTTTTTCTTTATCATATCTTCTTCTACAATATTGGTCCTAAAGGTAATAAATATTGTTAATATTGATTCCTGCAATGCCTGTATGCATCATCATACTGTTTAATAACCGGTCGCGGGCAATTCACAGTTTATATTTTCGTTAATAACTTTTATAAAAACAGGATTTATGAACAACGAAAGGGCTGGATGGCCAGTCACATTTTTTCTATTTTTGTCGAAAAGAATATGATTCGTAAGGCTTTTATTCATATTACAGCACTTGTATTACTTGCAGGTATGTTTTCATGCAGGGCTTACAGGCCTGTTGCCTCATCGCCTTCACCTGCACCGCCTTTAACCAATGCAGAATATATAAGGCAATACAGCAATCTTGCTGTGAGCGAGATGAAGAGAACCGGTATACCTGCCAGCATAACACTTGCCCAGGGCATGATAGAGTCGGATTGTGGTCACAGCAGGCTGGCCCGTGAAGCCAATAACTACTTCGGGATAAAATGCCATAACGACTGGAATGGTCCGACCATACATCATAATGACGACCGGAGGAATGAGTGTTTCAGGAAATACCGCAAACCAGAGGAATCATTTTATGATCATTCTGATTTCTTACGATCAGGTTCCCGTTACAGTTTTCTCTTCAAGCTTAATCCCACTGATTACAAAGCATGGGCAAAAGGGCTGAAGAGAGCCGGTTATGCTACCAATCCCGATTATGCCAATATGCTTATAAGGACAATAGAAGATAATGACCTGATGAAGTACGACAATGGCTATTCCGCAGATGCGGGGTTTATGGATGATGATTCCGGTAATTATCAGCCCGGCACCTCTGTGTTACCCGGTCCCGGCCCATCAGCAGGCAGCACGGGAGGTAATTTTGTTATGGAAAAGCCACAGAGGATAATGGAGAATAACAGGATCAAGTATATCATTGTAAAGGATGGTGAGACAAAAGATAAAATAGAGGATGAGTTTCAGCTTCTTAAATGGGAGCTGGCACGGTACAATGAGCTGCCGGCCGATTTCAGGGTTGTCCCGGGGCAGGTGCTTTACCTGCAGCCCAAGCGATCGAAGGCTGAGGCGGGGAAGGACTATTATACCTCTGAAGGAGGTGATACAATGTATATGATCTCCCAGAAGTTCGGCATCAGGCTTAAGGATCTGTACGAGATGAACAGGATGGATAAAGGATCTGAGCCGGCAACAGGGACTAAAATATGGCTCAGGAAGGTGAAGCCCGTTAATGAGCTTTGATATGGTAGCCTGACAGGTCGAAGCCCCTCAGGAATTCATCGGTATTCATTTTCCTTTTACCTTCAGGCTGCAGGCTTAAAATATCAATATAACCATTTCTGCAGGCTACTCTCAGAGTCTTTTTATCGACAGCGACCACATTACCGGATTGCATGTCATGGTCAGCCTCCTCAAAATGGCTTTCATATACCTTAAACATAATTTCTTCTCCTTTCCTGCTGACAAAATAGGATCTTGCGCAGGGGTAGGGTGCCAATCCCCTTATAAAGTTGTTTATGACTGCCGGTTCATTGTCCCAGTTGATAATACAGAATTCGGGAGTTATTTTCGGAGCTGTCTTAATCGTTTCTCCCGGGGTTATAAGCTCCGACTGGGGTATTGGTTTCACACTGCCACTGGCAATTGCTTCTATTGTCCTGATTACAAGCCTGGCACCATGTTTCATCAGCCTGTCGTGCAGGTCGCCTGCATTTTCGAAGGGAAAGATATGAAGCTCCTCCCTCATGAGGATATTACCTGTATCTATTTTATCGTCGATAAAGAAAGTCGTAACGCCTGTCACAGGTTCACCGTTTATGATGACATGGTTGATAGGAGCGGCTCCCCTGTACTGGGGCAGGAGTGAGGCGTGAAGGTTTATGGTTCCTATGGACGGTATCCTCCAGACCACCTCCGGGAGCATCCTGAAAGCCACGACAATGAACAGGTCGGCTTTAAGCTGTTCAAGGGCATTGATAAAGCCAGGATCTTTAAGGTTGCCCGGCTGGAGGACAGGCAGGTAACTGAATTCAGCAAATTCCCTTACAGCAGATTTCTTCAGTTTACGGCCCCTGCCGGCAGGCTTGTCGGGTGTTGTAACAACAGCAACGACATTCAGCCCGTTCATAAGAAGCGAACCAAGTGTCGACACGGCAAATTCAGGCGTGCCCATAAATACTATCCTGAGGTTTTTCATACAGGTTTAGTTGCTGTTGAACACAAAATTATCAAAATGATCAGTCTTTTGCAATGTGTTTATAACACGAGAGGTTATGCCCCATCTTATTTGCCTTTGTCTCGAGATAAAACTGGTTATGCGGATTTGGTTCAACTACAAGTGGAATTGTCTCGACGATCTTAATGCCGTAACCCTCCAGTCCTGCTCTTTTAACAGGGTTATTGGATATTAGCCTTACCTTGCCCAGTCCCAGTTCGCGCATTATACTGGCACCTACACCATAGTCCCTTTCATCCTCGGCGAATCCCAGTTCCAGGTTTGCCTCCACGGTATCCATCCCTTCTTCCTGAAGCCTGTATGCTTTTATCTTATTAAGTAATCCAATGCCCCTGCCTTCCTGGCTGAGGTAGATAACAACACCTTTCCCTTCTGCTTCAACCATTTCCATAGCTTTATGGAGTTGTGGTCCGCAGTCGCATCTCAGTGATCCGAAGATATCGCCTGTGAAACAGGAGGAGTGAAGGCGGACAAGCACCGGTTCATCCTTCGTCCATGATCCTTTCACAAGAGCAGCATGTTCGAGCCCGTTACTTTTCTGGCGGAAGGGTATGAACTCGAAATCGCCTCTTGTGGTGGGGAGGCTTACCCTTTCTCCCTTTTCGATTATTGAATCGCGTTCAAGAGTATATTGTATGAGGTCTTTTATCGCAATTATTTTAATACCGAATTTCTCCCTGAGAAGTAACAGGTCCTTAAGCCTTGCCATCGAACCGTCATCATTCATTATTTCCACAAGGGCCCCGCCGGGTCTGAGCCCTGCCATGCGGGTAAGGTCGACAACGGCTTCGGTATGACCTGCTCTTCTGAGCACGCCTTTGGCTTTTGCCTTCAGCGGAAAGATATGACCTGGCCTGCCCAGGTCTGATGGCCTGGTAGCCGGATCGACGAGAGCCTTTATGGTGAGAGCCCTGTCTTTTGCCGATACTCCGGTTGTCGTATCGCTGTTCAGAAGATCGACCGACACAGTGAACTGTGTGGAGTGAAGAGAGGTATTGATGCCCACCATCAGGTCGAGCTCCAGTTCCTCGCATCGCTCTTCGGGCAGGGCTGTACAGATAAGGCCCCTCCCGTATTTAGCCATAAAATTTACTACTTCCGGAGTTATAAGTTCGGCGGAGCAGATAAAATCACCTTCATTTTCCCTGTCCTCATCATCGACAACAATCAAAAGCTTTCCCTGCCTGATATCCTCAATGGCTTCTTCAATTGTATTCAGTTTAATTTGATCCATTTTATTTTAAATATTTTATTCCGACACATCCTCACTGACCTGTCCGTTGGATGGCATCCTGAACAGAAAGTCCCTGATCTTTTTGAAAAACAGCAAATATGTGTCAACGTTCATTATCACAGAATCGGTTGTGGCTTTATATGTAAGGAAAACTCCTATCGGCAGGAGAATATACGATGCTGCCCACATGCCGGCAAATGTTCCTACAACATCCTCTTCAACTAGTTTTTGGGCCGATATTGAAATGACATAATATATCACGAAAAAGAATATGGAGATGACAGCCGGCGTTCCCAGTCCACCCTTCCTGATTATAGCTCCAAGAGGGGCTCCGATAAAAAAGAATACCAGGCATGCAAACGACATTGTCAGCTTTTTATTCCATTCAACTTCGTATTTTTTGATAGTCTTAACATCGAAATGCAGCGATTCGGTCTTTTGAGTCAGGCTGTTTGTGGCATCCTTTATGCTTTCAATGGCATTGGCCAGAACATTTCTCTTGTCCATCAGCGAGACAGAATCGAAGATAGCAGCTGTTCTGAAGGTGGAAAACCTGTGAGTGGTATCCTCACCGAAATCCCTTGCAAATTTACTTGGTGTGAAATATTCCTTTTTGAAGATCTTATTTACAAGGAAGTCACTGAACTGGTTATTAACCTTATTTACATATTTTTTATTAAGAGAATCGATATAGAAGGTCAGCTGCGAAATGTTTTTCATGGAGGCAGTCGATTTGAACAGGCCCTGTTCACTTCTCTCAAGGTCGAATCCGCTTAAAGGAATAACAATGCTTTGTTCCTTGAAATAGTCTTTCCTCGAGGGGTATTTTCTTGCAGTTGGGAGCATGTTTTTCTCAAGCATCTCATTATAGGCATACCCGTTATAGAGAGTCATTATTAATCCTGTTTCATCAGGGGTAAGTTTCATGTATCCCGAATCGGCCAGTATGACGTGTGTATCACCTCTTCTGTCGCGCTGGTCGTATATTATAAGGTTCTCGAGTTTATTCGTCTCCGGATCCTTTTTTGCTATCTTAATACTGAAGTCAGGCACACCGCTGTAGAAGGTACCGGCCTGTATGTTAATATCAGGTTTTTTCTTGCGAATATCGAAGAGCAGGGTACGAGCCTGTTCCGTAGAGTAAGGCAGGACATTGTTAGAGAAGAAAAATGATATTACGGCAATGAAGCCGAGAAGGAGAATAAGGGGCCTCATGATCCTTTGCAGGGGAATACCCGATGCTTTAAGGGCGGTAAGCTCACTGAATTCCCCCATGTTACCAAAAGTCATAAGGGAGGCCAGCAGGATTGCCAGGGGCAGTGCCATTGGAACGAAGGTAAGGGAAAAATGATAAATCAATTCTGCAAGAACCTTAACCCCCAGACCTTTCCCTGCCAGCTCATCAACATACATCCACAGAAACTGCAGGATAAGTATTATAAGCACGATAAAAAAAGTCAACACCAGGGGGCCAACAAATGATTTCAAAACGAACTTGTCAACTTTCTTCACAGCTTTCTCGCATTAGAGGTGCAAAATTACTTGATTTTTATCAAATATCATTGCCGGTGAAGATTCATTTTAAAGCAATGTAACCAGTCCGGCTCTAATCCTCATCACTCGCACCCGCATTCCCACTTGCACTCACACCCGCACTCACACCCGCACTCACACCCGCACTCCCACTCATACTCACACTCACACTCAAACTCACACTCATTTTACTCCCAACCCCCTGAAAGGGGCTAATGATATAGTATACAGTGCGTTGTGTTTTGGTACCGGTTTGCGACCGGTATCATAATCCCATGTAAAATTGTGTGATAGCCCTCCGTCCTGTGTCCCGGGTCCTCCGCCCTATACCTTACTCCATCCGCCTTCCTAAATCCCCAGCAATCTTTTAAGGTCGTTTACCTGGGAGTCCCACAGGTAGATAGAGTCGTCTTTTTCATCATCATCGGCAAAGTCGGTGATGAGCAGGGCGAGGCCGCCGGTGAGTTCTTCGATATTAATTCTGAATTCGAAGTAATTATCTTCTTCATCGTCCATGCCCATCCATTCGAAGCGGACGAGTTTATTTTCTTTAAGGGCGGCCAGGCGTGCTTTTGTTTCGGTATTGTTCCAGAAAAAAGAAAAGAGATCGCCATCGACATTGACCTGTTCTGCAAACCATTCTCCGAGCCCTTCCGGTGTGCTGAGCCTCGAAAAAAGTACTTTTGGAGAGCAGTTAAGGGGGTATTCCAGTTCGAACTTAGATCTCATAGCAGGAATTTATTCATTTTTCTGTACATAGTCTGCAATATAGAAAAAATTCTGAAACTAAAGAACCATATTGTTATTTTGTAACAAACTGTTTATATTTGCACCCGCAAAACCGTAGAGTTGTGTGTAAGGAGTTATTTGAAAATATAAATAAGGCGAGATAGCTCAGTTGGTTAGAGCGCATGATTCATAATCATGAGGTCGGGGGTTCAATTCCCCCTCTCGCTACAACGGAAAGCCCGGCACAAAATGCCTGGGCTTTTTTGTTTCAGTCATAGCCCTGAGAATACAGGGCGAAGATGGAAGGCAGCAATTCACTTGTAACCCACCCCGTTACTGCACCACCACCACCCCTGACTTTAACCAGCCCGGCAGTTCCAATCGCAACAGAAAAAACCCGGCAAAAAACATTTTCAGTATAACAGATATTATTAATTTTATAGACTTGTGGTACAGACGTGAATGTTATAATTCAAATATTACTTTCAAAAGATTACTGTAATTCCCTGAGGGATTACACCTCGCCTGGTACGACATTCATTTATAATATATTTGCTGGAAAAAGTTGCAGAAATTTGTTACAGCCAAAACTTAATGGGACATGAATCCATTAAATTAACAGGCATTTACACCTATGTCAGCAAAAAATCTCTTGCAAATATAAAAAGCCCACCGAACAGGATAATGGATGATGAAAAACCGGAAAACAATGGCTTATGGTAACAGAAATAATTACATGAGGGTGCCTTTTGAGACACCCTAATACATGTGACCGTTAGCAGCATGTATAAATTGATTTAAAACATAAACTCAAAATGACAAAAGCCCCTGATATAATAGTTAAGACATTGGATTACAAGCCTATTAATATTTCTGAAAAATATTTTAATAAGAATTTACTAATTCTCTTTTACAATAATGATTGTTTAGGTTGCACTGGTCGGGCCCTTCCTTTAGCTTTTGAAATTATGCACGAATTTAAAGAAATAGAAGTAATCGGAATACATAGCAATTTCAACAGGGCTGTTACAAAAGATGAAATTATTGAAATGTTTACCTCAAAGGAACTCCCTTTCCCTATATATATCGATGAAGAACATAAAGCTTATGATTTGTATCAGTGTGAAGGAACACCCCATTGGATTATTATTAATAAACATGGAGAAAAGTACAGGTCATTTTTTGGATCACAGGAAAATTCCCAAACAAGATTATGGTATTCTTTAAGTGAGTTAACTCAAATGGATTACTAATTAATTATATATGAGTGGATTTTTTTATAGGAATATCAATTCACAATATTTGTAGGGTTTTGCTTTTATAAAACTTATTGTAAACTGATAAGGAAGCGCTTCGAAAACCGCCACGATCTCATGCCAGCAACCCGTTAGATGCAATTACCTATCTTTGAAACAAATATTATAATAAATACGTAAAACCTATATTAAATAAAAAATCGACTATATGAAAATAGTAAAAAATTACTCAACTATTACATTAATGCTAATAGTACTTTTTAGTTTGACATCTAACATTACTAAAGCGCAATTGAGAACGCCCAGTTCTGTTGGAACATATGAAAAAGGCACTGTAACACTGGAAAATGGGGATGAGGTTAATGGATATATATTTATTGATATGATGAATCCTCAGGAATTTCAAAAAAGGGTTAACCTGATTGACGAGAATACTTATGCAGCTTACCAGGCAGGGAAAGATGTAGATAAAGAAGCTGTGGTTTATGATGCCAGGGATGTGCAAAGTTTTACCCTTGAAAATGGTAAAAAATTCAAACAGGCAAAATATGTCAATCTATTTGCTAAAAGAAAACAGGACCAAATTCCTAAAAGGCTTTTATTAGAAGTTGTTACGGAAGGAAAGATTACGGTTTTTAAAAAGTATCACCACACTCAGGGGATTGTTACTTCCCACTTACCTGACCGTACGAAGGTTAGTGATGCTGATTATGTCAAATGGCAGGAAAACAACTTTGAGATTCTTTCTCAGAAAGAGGGAGAGGAGGCGATAAATATGTCTACCATCAATTTGAAGAAGCTTGTAGGCGATAATAAAACTGTTTTAACCAATTATGCTAAAAACAAATATGGTTTTAGAGATCTTTTTATTAAAGGACCTGTCTTTGAATCAAGCTTTCAACCGGATGCATTAGAGGCTTTCACCAGAATGGTAGATGAATATAATAAATTGCAATTGTTAGAATTTATTACACTATTTGAGGAGACGACCTTTAAAAGTCGTCTCTTCTTGTTTTATGAAAACACGAAGTTATAAAAACAGATTAACCTGCCTTACCATTTCCTTAATGAGCTTTCCGTGCTCACTTATATGAAAGGTTGCCAGGTTAATCAGGAATGAGATGTTCTTTGGAACCGCATTTTCCAGGCATAATACAACTGCTTATTCTGTCAATGAAAACTTAAATACCACAGCCGGATTGTTATTTACAGTTATACGGGCCTCATAATCGCCTTTGGCAAGCGGCAGGTTATTGCCATAGTGGGTAGTCTCCATCCCTTTGCCAGATACGTGCATGCGGGCTACAGGCAGTGTCATCCAGTCACCTTTTTTAGGAGAGAGTTCCCTGTAGGATATGGAAACCTTAGCGTCTTCAACCGGTTTTCCGTCATTTTTCACAAATGCCACCAGGTGGTGATTAGGTTTTGGTGAACTCTGGAGATAATAGGGATCTGCACCACTGTCCCATTTCATTTCTGCGTTGGGGCCTTTGAAAGGTTCAGCCGGGAGTACCTTCATTGTTATACTGACTTTTCCCACTGTTTCTGTCTTGCTTATTTGCTGGGCTTTTACAAGGTTCGGGGAAAAAAGAAAGGTCAATGAAAAAATCATTGCAGCTGTCAAAAGATTCTTTTTTGTCATGGCTCTTATTTTTTATGTTAATGTTTTTAACGGAGCCCCCAAATACGAAGGGACTTTAAAGTACCAAATACATAATTTTCATTCTTTGTATTTATAAGTAACATGATTTCCAGGCAATTGTTCGTTCATCAGGCACCCGTTCACACCGTGAGAAACAGTCATGGTTAGCCCTGAACCCGCTGCAGGTCTATTGTGTGGCAGGTTAACCATGTTATATTTTTATTTCATTTTACACAAGCAGAAGTATGCCCCGGCAAAAATTTAACACAAAATTATTTGACAGGTCAGACTTGCGGGT
>JBJKPQ010000163.1:0-53989 GCA_046706305.1 Bacteroidales bacterium | reverse complement strand
ATTATACCATTATGGACTACAACAAAATTCCCTTTTGCCGAAGCCTGCGGATGCGCATTAAGCTCGTTGGGTTCACCATGCGTGGCCCATCGGGTATGCCCCATCCCTGTTGTACCGTTAAATTTCGACTTATTGACAATGGCCTCAAGGTCCATAACCCTGCCGGCACATTTGAAGATACGTGTCTCACCGTTTATAAGGGCCATACCGGCGGAGTCATATCCACGGTATTCCAGTCTTTTAAGTCCGTTAATGATTATTTCACGGGCTGAATTTGAACCTATATATCCAATAATCCCACACATAATAATGCATTATTAAAAGGTAACAGGCGAAATTAACACTTTTGGTTCACAAAAACTAGAACTTGGTGTAGGTAAATTCCAGTTTCACCGGAGCAGACTTGCTGTTTGCCCTGAGAATGACATTCCTGGTACCTCCGCCAAGGAAGAATTCAAGCTCCGGCTGAATTGTATCAGCGTTATCATTAAAGTATTTCTGGAAGAAACCTGCGAGATTGAATTTGTAAGTGTTATCAGTAGTATCTATAGTCCCGTCATAATAGGTATGGTTGACATCAAGGCTATAGTCCGGAACAAGGTATTTATCACCCTGTACAGTCCGGTAACGGGCATATAATGGGGAAGGTGCTTTGGCAGCTGTATAGTCTGTTCCGTCAAAATAACCCGGAATATAAAGCCTTGCTTTGTTTATTGCTATTCCCTTGAAGTCGGCATTGTTTTTAAGAGCTGCCAGTCCGGGGAAATAGATCCGGGTATAAACCCCGTTCATAGCCTGTACATAAGACAGGGTATCAGTCTGACCATCATTTATATGCTTAACTCTGAGATTACCGGTGGCTGTGGTAAAATCATAGGAATATTTGTTAAAAGAGGCATTCTGGTTTGTTGCATCAAGTATGAGATAAAACTCCTTGGTAAAACCACTGTCGTCATGCATGTAAATAACAAAGTAGTTTGTATAATAACCCGTAGAATTAGGCGACACACTCATGCTCAGAAGCAACGGATCCCCTTCAGAATCCATCTGGAAATAAAATCCCCTGAAATACGACCGGAAATCCGGTCCGCTGGTAGAGTAGAAAAATTGCGATGTGTCGCGCGTGATATATTTGCCGAACTCAATGCCATTCCCTGGTAACATTATCTGTACGTCATTTGCTGAATCAGCTTTGAGCTCAGGGAGCATAATATCCTGTATTGTATAACCTGTGAGGTTTACGGGAGTATTTGAATAGTAAGCCTGTCCTGTATATATCTCATCCGATATCTCCGAAAGCTTCAGTTTATGCGGTGTTTTCACATCACCATGTGCCGTAGTCAGGTGAAGGATCAATTTTACAGAGTCTATAACGAATGGTTTATCATCCCAGGCACTTCCAAGTCTTACCTGTGTTACAAAACTTGTTGTCGTCGTACCGAAATTCGGATCAAAAATTGAACCGACATATGAGGTGGTCGGACTCTCAGTCCGTACCGAATCGGAAAACATTGTATAAGAGCGCGCACTGAGGGTGTCAGTGGAACTTATTGATACAAAATCGCTGCCGGGAAGCAGTCCGTTACCTATCTGTGTAGGGTCCTGCTGGCATGATGTCAGAAAAAAAGCCACCATAACAAAGATTGCCAGGTGGTGTAAATTATTTATATAAAAAGATACAGCTTTAAATTTGCCGCTCTGTATTAAATTATGATAATATCTTGTCATAAAAGTCGTTATAGGCATCAATATATTCCGATTCATCCTTATATGGAAGAACCGGTTTGTTAACTGTACTGATATAGTTTGCCAACTCTTCATTTATATTTTCACTCCCTATGATGATTCCGTCTGAATACTTTATCGCCAGCTTCGATACATTTACAAAATCCGGAGTCTTTATCATCTTGAGATTTTCACCGTCAATACCGTCAAAACGCAACTTATCAGCGAATGTTGATCTAAACGGATTTTTGAAATCATTATTGTAGATGGAGTATATAATTTTGTAATTGTTAAACAAAGGATCATCACTGTATATGCTCCTGAGATATACCGGAACAAGTGCCGACATCCAGCCGTGACAATGAACTATATCAGGTGCCCACCTTAATTTCTTAACCGTTTCTATAACTCCCCGTGCAAAAAACAAAGCACGCTCATCATTATCTTCAAACTCACGTCCCGAGGCATCACTTACTATATGTTTCCTCTGAAAATAATCGTCATTGTCTATGAAATATACCTGCATGCGTGCCGATTGTATCGAGGCAACCTTTATGATCAGAGGATGATCAGTGTCATCAATAATAAGGTTCATTCCCGAAAGACGTATTACCTCATGAAGCTGATTGCGTCTCTCGTTGATGCAGCCATACCTGGGCATAAAGGTACGTATCTCCTTGCCCCGTTCCTGTATTCCCTGGGGCAGGTACCTTCCTATCTTCGACAACTTAGTTTCCGTTAAGTATGGAGTGATTTCCTGTGAAATGAATAATACCTTCCTGCTTTCCATTTACCTTCCTGGATATACCATTTCGATTTAAGGTGCAAAGATAGTAAAAAATTATGAGATAATATAAAATGAGCCAAAACTACCATATTGTAGAAACCGTTTAAGGGAATTGGCAGAAATTCATATTAAGTTTGCAAAAAATAAAAAATGAAGGTTATAAGCACAGTAGCTGATTTGCAAAAATCTGTAAATGAGCAAAAAATGATACCGGTGGGCTTTGTCCCTACAATGGGGGCACTTCATCCCGGGCATCTCTCCCTGGTCCGGAGTGCCCTCGAGGATTGCCCGCTCGTTATTGTGAGTATTTTCGTGAACCCGACCCAGTTTAATGACTTAAGTGACCTGAAGAATTATCCCAGGGACATCCCATCAGACCTGGAAATGCTTTCCGGAATTCTCAGGGAGAACGATATTGTTTTTACCCCATCAGTAAAAGAGATCTATCCCGGGGAGGATAAAAGACAATTCAGCTTCGGAAACCTTGACAATGTTATGGAGGCCCTGCACCGGCCCGGACATTTTAACGGTGTCGCCCAGGTGGTCAGCCGGTTGTTTTCTATTGTAAAGCCTGACATGGCATGGTTCGGACTTAAAGATTTTCAACAGGTTGCAGTGATAAAAGAACTTGTAAGGCAAACAGGCGACAAAGTAAAAATAATAAGCAAACCTATTGTCCGTGAGAAAGACGGACTGGCAATGAGCAGCCGCAACAGCAGGCTCAGCCCTGAAATAAGAAAAAAGGCCTCTGTAATATACCGGACTCTTTCCGCAGCAGCCGGGATGACAGCAGACTATGATATCCCGGAGATAAAATCATTCGTTGAGAACACAATTAACAAGGAAAAAGATTTTACTGTTGAATATTTTGAAATAGCAGACGATACCGAACTCTTACCTGTAAACAGCCGGAGCGAAATGGACAGTGATAAACATTATTTCGGGTGTATTGCCGTTATGGCCGGAAATATCAGGCTTATAGATAATATGGAATTAAAAATGACATAAAACTTAAAGATACATTGAGCCTGCCCCTTGAAAAGATACATTATTTCATAAGCAAATCCTCCCCTGCAACAGTAAACATGTGACCTTTAAAATCAAAATAATTTTCAATGAACCAAAAGGTTATTTACCTTTGCAGTGTAATTAATATCAATAAGACATTCTGAAATGTTTATAGAAGTCGTAAAATCAAAGATCCACAGGGTTTCAATAACAGGTGCAAACCTGCATTATGTCGGGAGTATTACGATAGATGAGGATCTTATGGATGCTGCAAATATCATTGAAAACGAGAAAGTACAGATTCTTAATATAAATAACGGAGAACGCCTCGATACTTATGTAATAAAAGGTGAAAGGGGATCAGGGGAGATTTGCCTTAATGGGGCAGCTGCCAGGAAAGTTGTTGTGGGAGATACTGTTATAATAGTGTCCTTTGCAACAATGGACTTTGAGGAAGCAAAATCTTTTAAGCCTGCAATTATTTTTCCCGATACAAAAACAAATAAACTGATCTGAAGTTGAGAAAAGGTGTTCTACAGGCTCTCAAATTCATAGCATTTCTTGCAGTTGGTACCGGTCTGCTCTGGATCGCGTTCAGAGATGTTAATGTCAGGAAACTGATGACTGATCTGCGGCAGGCCAATTACTCCTGGCTTCTCCTGTCGGTACTTTTCGGGTTCTTTGCCTATGTAAGCAGGGCAAGGAGATGGATGTTGCTGATTCATCCCCTGGGATATAAACCATCTCTTAAAAATTCCTTCTATGCCCTCATGACAGGCTATCTTGCCAATATAGCTCTGCCCAGGGTGGGAGAAATCACGAGGTGTGTTGCCCTTGGGAAAAAAGAAAAGATACCTGTTGACCAGCTCGTAGGAACTGTTGTTGTTGAACGCACTATTGACTTTATCTCATTAATGCTGATCACCATATACCTTATTATAACAAGCAGCGAAGAGATTAACAGGTTCCTTAAAGACAGTATCCTTGTTCCCATTCAGAATAAGATTATTTCTGTCTTTGGTGTGACATGGATCCTCTGGGTTATTTTACTTGTGCTATTTACCGTTGCCCTTGTAATTACTATAAAATACAGGCATAACCTGAGGAAAATCCGGTTCTTTGCAAAAATTTTCGATATTGCAAAAGGAGTGATCAACGGGCTTAAAACAATCACTAACCTCGACAGGAAATGGGAATTCATCTTCCATACTGTTTTCATCTGGATTAATTATACCCTGATGACCTGGGTTGTGGTATTCTCAATTAAAAGCACTTCAGGTCTGACATTTACCGATAGTATCTTCCTGCTGGTGATTGGAGGGCTTGCCATGTCAGCTCCGGTACAGAGCGGACTGGGGGCTTTTCATTACATAATCTCAAGGGGCTTGCTTGTGGTTAAGGGAATACCCCTGGAAGATGGACTGGTATATGCTCTTCTGACTCATGAATCGCAGCTTATTTTTGTTGCTATCACAGGAACCATTTCGTTTTTCATTATCTTCAGGAAGGGAAAAAAGACAGAGACGGAGGAATGATTAATTTTACCTCCCTGTAAAGAATCAGAAAATCTGATAAATATGGCCAAAACTAAAACAGTATGGGTCTGCCAGAGTTGTGGTGCCGAATCGTCAAAATGGATAGGCCGATGCCCTTCATGCAAGGAATGGAATACATACCATGAGGAAATTATTGCTCCTGCCACTTCCCGGGAGTCAGGATTAATATCAGCAATAGGGAAAAGAAAACCGGAACTCCTTGATAACATAAAGACCAATGAGAATGGAAGGCTGCTGACAGGCATGGCCGAAGTTGACAGGATTCTTGGTTCTGGAATTGTTGCAGGGTCACTTATTCTCCTTGGCGGAGAACCGGGTGTCGGAAAATCAACACTGGCCCTCCAGCTGGCATTATCGCTTACAGGAAAAAAGATTCTGTATGTCTCAGGCGAAGAGAGTGAAGAACAGATTAGCATGAGAGCAACAAGGATGAAAGGTTCAAATCCTTTATGCTATATCCTCAGTGAGACAGACCTCGACACTATTCTGTCACATGCCGGGAATATTGAACCGGGTCTTATCATTATCGATTCGATTCAGACCATTAGCAACTCCCTTCTTGAATCCTCTGCCGGCTCGGTATCACAGGTGAGAGAATGTGCCGCCCAGCTGCTCAGATATTCAAAAATGACCGGGACGCCGGTCTTTCTGATAGGGCATATCACAAAAGATGGTTCCCTCGCCGGGCCAAAGGTGCTTGAGCATATTGTTGACGTGGTCCTCTACTTTGAAGGTGACAATAATTATGTTTACCGTATCCTGCGCCCTGTAAAAAACAGGTTCGGATCCACTTCGGAGATAGGGATCTTCGAGATGGTGGAAGCCGGATTGAGAGAGGTTAATAACCCTTCCGAAATGTTTATCAACCAGCACGATGAACCTTTAAGCGGGATATCGGTGGCTGCAACAGTAGACGGCATCAGGCCCTTTCTGATAGAAACACAGGCACTTGTCAGCAGTGCTGTATATGGTACACCACAACGAAGTTCCACAGGATTTGATATCCGCAGACTTAATATGCTTCTTGCAGTGCTTGAAAAGAGGGCCGGATTCAGGCTGGGCATCAAAGATGTCTTCCTTAACATAGCAGGAGGTATAAAGGTAAGCGATCCGGCTATAGACCTTGCTATTTTAAGCGCAGTGCTGTCATCCAACCTCGATATCCCCATAGAAAGAAATACATGTTTTGCAGGTGAAACCGGCCTGTCAGGTGAAATAAGGCCGGTATCCCGTATTGAACAGAGAATACGTGAAGCCGCCAATATGGGATTCACCAAAATATATATCTCAAAATATCACAGGAATATTCAGGTTAAGGGACTGAACATAGAAGTCGTACCTGTTGCCAGGATCGAAAACCTTGTCCGTTCCCTGTTCAGCTGAAAAGTCCAGACAGGTGGTCATAAAGGAACACAAAAGGCGGGTATTAAAACTTAATATTTTGCAGACACTGCTCGTTAAAGAAGATTTTTACTTTCCCTGGCAGTGAGGGTCATCACGGTATAATCAGTATTTAACTCTCCTGTAGTTGTCGTTCCTCGACCTTGTCCTTTTAACCTTGTCGCAATCAAGTTCAATATCGAAGTTCGGCGGACGTTCAAATTCATCGGCTTCCATTATACCGTAAACCGGATCATTATAAAGCTTTTTCAGGAACAGTCCCATAACAGGCAGCGCCATATTGGCTCCCTGTCCCTCAGAAAGAGTTTCGAAATGTATTGCCTGGTCTTCCCAGCCGGTCCATACTCCGCCAACCAGGTTAGGAGTTACCCCCATAAACCAGCCGTTGGAATGATTCTGTGTTGTTCCCGTCTTACCTCCAATCTGGTTCATAAGACTGTAGGGCGGAAGACGCAGACGTATAGCCGTACCATGCCTGACCACCTCCTGCAGCAGGCTAAGCATAAGGTAAGCCGTATTCTCTGTGAGCACTTCCTCAACCTTAGGGGTAAAACGGGATATAACGTTGCCGTTCTTGTCCTCTATCCTGGTTACATACATGGGTCTTGTGTATACACCCTTGTTGGCAAATGTTCCGTAGGCACCAACCATCTCTTCAAGCTTTATGTCGCTGGTCCCCAGGAATATTGACGGCACGGGATCGATAAAGCTTCTTATTCCCATCCGGTGCATGAGATCCACTACGGCAGATGGCTTGAACTGTTGCATCAGCCAGGCCGAGATATAATTCTCCGACTGGGCCAGACCCCATGCAAGGGTGACCATTCTTCCATGGTATTCCTTTGGTCCGGAGCTCCGCGGAGTATACGGGAGAGAATCACCGGGAAGAAAGAAGGACCGTGGAATATTTTCTACCTCATAACAGGGTGAATAACCATTCTGCATGGCAAGAGTATATAGAAAAGGCTTTATCGTACTACCTATCTGCCTTTTCTGCTGTGTTACTCCATCCCATTTGAAATACTTAAAGTTGGGGCCGCCAACATATGCTTTTACATAACCGTTATGCGGATCTTCAACCATAAAGGCTGACCTGATAAAATATTTATAGTATCTTATTGAATCGAGGGGGGTCATTACTGTATCTATCTCACCTTTCCATGAAAAGACCCTCATTTTAACTTTTGTATTAAAGGCCAGCATGATCGAATCCATAGACACACCCCGGGCCCTCATCACATAATACCTGTCGCTCTGTTTCAGGGAAGCCATAAGCAACTCATCTACCTGTTCCTTAGTTATATCATTGGAATATGGAGGATTTCTGAAACCCTTTGCTCTTTTGTAAAAATCAGGTTGCAGTTCTTTAGACAGGTGCTCGGTGAGAGCTTCCTCGGCATAGGTTTGCATGCGTGAATTTATAGTGGTGTATATCTTCAAACCGTCCCTGTACAGGTCGTAATCTGATCCGTCAGGTTTCTTGTTCTTATTACACCAACCATACAGTGGATCGTTCTGCCAATCCCAGAGGGCATCATCGTACGAGGCCTGCTGTACATATTTCTCCCTGTCAGGCTCCGGCCGTCCCATAATATTCCTGATATACTCCCTGAAATAGGTTGCCAGCCCGGAGTTATGATTCTGAATATGGAAATCGGTACCCAGGGGGAGTTGCTTCACAGAGTCGGCAACATCCGTCTTGAGGTAACCGTATTTTTCCATCTGGGAGAGGACAACATTACGCCTCTTAAGCATCAGAACAGAGTCCCTTACCGGGTTATATCGTATTGAATTTTTAAGCATGCCTACAAGAACGGCAGCCTGCTGAACATTGAGCGAATCGGGAGTGGTATTGAAATATACCCTTGCAGCTGTCTGGATTCCGACAGCATTATAAAGGAAATCAAACTTATTAAGATACATTGCTATGATCTCATTCTTCGTATAGGCTCTCTCCAGCTTGACAGCTGTCTCCCATTCCTTGAACTTGGCAATGCCGAGTTTGATAACCTTCACTAAGGCAGAGTGCCTGGTTGTATCCCTGGGATACAGCTGTTTGGCCAGCTGCTGTGTTATTGTACTGCCCCCGCCTGTACTCTGACCCAGGAGAATAGTTCGTATACCCGTACGTGCCAGACCACGGAGATCAATACCTGAATGCCTGTAAAACCTTACATCTTCAGTGGAGATAAGTGCTTCTATGAGATAAGGCGAAATATCTTTGTAATCTGTCCACGACCTGTTTTCTATACTTATCTTTCCCAGCAGTACACCATCCTCGGAATAAACCTCTGATGCAAGATAGTACTGGGGGTTCTCAAGCTCACGGAAAGATGGCATAGGACCAAGCTTTTCCTTCGATATCAGTATGAACAGAGTAATAAAAAAAACGAATGGCAAACTGAACAAAGACCAGAACCAAATAAGATATTTTTTGTTGTCTTTATTGTCTTTCATTTAATTTAGAAATTTCGTCCAAAAATAGTAATAATTAAAGAATCTTAACGGTTTATTTTGAAGTTTGGTACCTAATTGATTTACTTTGTCGCGTTAAAAGAACAAACATTTGCTCTAATGAACGAAAATCTTGTTATTGTTGAGTCTCCGGCTAAAGCTAAAACTATTGAGAAGTTTCTGGGAAAAGATTTCCGTGTTGTATCGAGCTTCGGACATATCAGGGATTTATCCAAAAAGAATCTCGGGATAGATATCGAACATGATTTTGCTCCCAAATATGAAATACCCAAAGAGAAATCAAAGGTAGTTGCTGAATTGCGCAAGGCGGCCTCAGATTCTAAAAACATCTGGATCGCCTCTGATGAGGACCGTGAAGGGGAAGCTATCGCATGGCATCTGCTGAAAGTGCTCGGCCTCGATCTGGAAACTACCAAAAGAATTGTATTTCACGAGATTACAAAGGATGCCATATCCACAGCAATCAAAAACCCAAGGCAGGTCGATATGAACCTTGTAAACTCCCAGCAGGCAAGGCGTATCCTCGACAGGATTGTCGGATTCGAGATCTCACCCGTGTTATGGAAAAAGGTACAGCCTTCCCTGTCGGCAGGCAGGGTTCAGTCTGTGGCTGTCCGTCTTCTCGTAGAAAGGGAAAGGGAGATAATAGCCTTCAAGCCCGAATCATCATTCAGGGTGACTGCCGTTTTCAGTCTTGAAACATCAAACGGGGAAAATGCTATTCTGAGAGCAGAAGCTTCAAAAAGATTTCCCGATGAAAAAGAGGCTCTTAAGTTCCTTGAACTCTGCAGTGCCACAGACTTTTCAATTGGTAACATAACGGTAAAGCCGGGCACCAGGTCGCCGGCTCCTCCTTTTACAACTTCCACACTCCAGCAGGAAGCATATCGCAAGCTTGGATTCTCGGTTGCACAGACAATGGCTGTTGCACAGAAGCTTTACGAAGCAGGTAAGATAACTTATATGAGGACCGACTCGACGAACCTGTCAAAGCTGGCTCTTGCCAAATCGAGAGAGATAATTATTTCAGAATACGGGGAGAAATATTCCAGGACAAGACAGTTCCGGACAAAATCAAAGGGAGCCCAGGAAGCTCATGAAGCTATACGACCTGCATATCCCGATCAGCCCGTTACAAGTGGCAACCAGAATGAGAAAAAGCTGTATGAACTGATCTGGAAACGAACAATTGCTTCACAAATGGCTGAAGCCGAAATTGAAAGAACAACAATATCGATAGATATGAACAATTCACCTGTTACTTTTCAGGCAACGGGTGAGGTGGTTAAGTTTGACGGGTTCCTGAAAGTCTATGCCGAATCGTCAGACCAGGACAATGGTGATGAGGAAAGATATGTCATTCCTCCTGTTAAAACAGGTATGCCCCTGAGCTACGATAATATTACAGCAACACAAAAATATACAACACCCCCGCCCAGGTATACAGAGGCCAGCCTAGTAAAGAAGCTTGAGGAACTCGGCATTGGCCGGCCCTCAACTTATGCCCCTACTATTTCCACAATACAGAACAGGGGTTATGTATCGCGCGAAGACAGGCCCGGGGAGAAAAGACAGATAAAGATTCTTGCCTTAAACAAAGGTAAGGTATCCTCCATGGCAAAGACAGAAGTGGCGGGAAAAGAAAAATCAAAGCTGTTTCCTCAGGATATAGGTATGATTGTCAACGACTTCCTTATTGAAAACTTCTCCGAGATACTTGATTATCATTTCACCGCCGAGATTGAGGAGCAGTTTGATGAGATAGCCCTGGGCAGACTCCTGTGGACTAACATGATACGTGAATTCTATTCCCCTTTTCATGATACAATAACAAAGACGCTTGAAAAAAGAGAAAGGAAAACAGGTACGCGTATACTGGGTGACCACCCTGAGACCGGAGAACCTGTTACAGTAAGGATGGGGCGGTTTGGTCCGGTAGCACAGATAGGGGAATCGGGGAACGATGAGAAACCACGTTTTGCCAGCCTGAATAAGAATCAGCTCATAGAGACCATCACCCTTGAGGAAGCTCTGGATCTGTTCCGGCTTCCAAGGTCCCTGGGTGATTATGAAGGTGGCGAGATAGTTGTAGGAACCGGACGGTTTGGCCCGTATATAAGATATAAAAGCAAATTCTATTCTCTCAGGAAAGATGTTGATGATCCGTATACAATCGACATTAACAGGGCAGTTGAGGTTATCCATGAGAAGAATGAGAATGACAGGAAAAAAGTGATAAATGATTTCGGAGACCTCAGGGTTCTGAACGGAAGATACGGTCCATACCTTGTAAAGGATAAAAAGAATTATCGTCTTCCGAAAGGCACTGAAGCTGAAAAGCTTACTAAAGAAGACTGCTTAAGCATTATCGAAAAAAGTGATAAAACCAAAAAGAGTTCCTGATAACCGGCCATGCTAGACCTGAACGATTATTTCAACCCAGTGAGCATTGAGGCACCTGGCTTTGAGCTCATGACTGCCCAGGCAGGATTCCCGCATAATATAACGATCCATACGGAAAACAATCCTGTTAATGATCCGGGTAAATACAGGATTGCCATACTGGGTGTCCCGGAAGGCCGAAACTCACCTGATGCCGGATCCGCAAAAGGGCCGGATATGATCCGCAGCCAGCTGTACAGACTGGCCAGGGTACCGGGGAAACTGCGTATCCTCGACTGCGGAAACATGAAACAGGGAACCACTTTTAATGATACAATTGCAGGACTGACCGATGTTTTATCATATCTTCTGAAAGAAAATATATTCCCAGTGGTTATCGGGGGCAGTAGTGCACTGGTGCCGGCTATCGACAAGGCAATGTCGGAAACAAATGAAAGTTACTGCCTGACAGCCGTTGACCCCAGGATAGACTATAACAACGAAAGTAAAGAGGCCGACTCATTTAACTGGCTCAGAACGATAAAACATAATCATAAAAGCAGGCTTGATCAGTATATCAACATAGGATACCAGACTTATCTCAACGATCAGCAGGTTATTAACAGGTTTTTAAGACAAAAATCTGAACTGGTAAGGATAGGAGACGTTAGGCAGTCTATTCATCTTATGGAGCCTTTATTAAGAGATTCCGATGCCTCTATTATTGATATTTCTTCGGTCCGCCAGTCTGATGCCCCCGGCACAACAAGCCCGTCACCAAACGGGTTTTATGGTGAAGAGATATGCCTCCTGGCACGTTATGCAGGCATTTCCGACAGGTTGAAGATTTTCGGCCTGTTTGATGTTAATCCTGAGTTTGACATTAGAAATCAGACAGCCGGCCTGGCAGCACAGGTACTCTGGTTCTTCCTGGAAGGATTTGCACAGAAACAATACGAAACACCAGTGTTAAGCCTCGGTAACTCAGGCCGTTTCATAAGATACCATGTGAGGATAACCGATCTTGACGAAGATCTTATTTTCGTTAAAAGCAATCTGACAGACAGGTGGTGGATCGAGTTGCCTGCCGATAAGGATAATTCTCATTATGTGGCCTGCTCGCATGAAGACTATCTCAAGGCTAACCGAAACGAGGTACCTGAAAGATGGGTAAGAGCCGTTGAGAAATTAAAATCATAAAAATTCCTAAATTTTTTTATCCCTGATATCGGGATTTCTTCCTGTATATTAGGCATAAAATATTTTCGTGGAAAATATCCGCACCTTCATAAAAATTGCCGGCTATTCAAATTAAATAAATTAGGGTATATTTGCTTGCGATTTATAATTTTATTTATTTTACTGGTTCAATAATTGTGCAAAAAGCCATGATTTAAAGAAATGAAAAAGTTCAATGTTGCATTTCTTTTACTATTACTTTTCATACAGCCTGGGTTTTCCCAACAGGATCCTGTTACCAGTCATTATATGTTTAACACTCTGACATATAACCCCGGTAATGCAGGCACATCCGGTATGATCTGTGCTACTGCACTAACACGCCAGCAATGGGTTGGGTTCAAAGGAGCACCGGCAACTACAATTTTTAACATAAGTGCACCGGTATCTCCTTTTGGCATAAACAGCGGGGTAGGACTTATTGTAGAAAGCGACAATATAGGATTCGACAAGGACATAAATCTCTCTGCATCTTACTCTTACCTTCTTGATCTTGGAACTGGCACCCTGGGAATCGGATTAAACCTGGGAATGTTGAACAAAACCCTCAATCCAACATGGGAAATACCTTCGGGTGATATCCATACACCGGCTTCCGGCGACCCTTTAATACCGGAAACAAAAGAAAGTTTTGTTGCATTTGATGCAGGATTCGGGTTATATTACCGTACGGAAAATTACTATGCAGGCTTATCGGTCACTCATCTGAACCAGCCTAAAATAAAATATACCAAGGGCACACCCTACGTTAGCAGAAACTACTATCTTACAGCAGGTTATACTCTCCAGCTGCCAAACCCGTCGCTCGAATTACTGCCCTCGGTATTTGCCTACAGCGATGGAAAAGTAACCCAGTTTGCAGTCTCAACACTGATAAGATACAATAAAAAAGTATGGGGTGGCGTTTCTTACAGAGCCGGAGATGCCCTGGTCGGAATGATCGGCTTAGAATTATATAACGGATTGCGTTTGGGTTATGCCTATGATTTTACATTATCGGACATAAAAAAGAACAGTAGCGGCTCACATGAGTTCATGGTTAATTATTGCTTCGACCTCAGTCTGGGCCGCAGTTCCATGAAATATAAAAGTATCAGATTTTTATGAATATTAAAAAAATTTAACTTACTTGCATTACAAAATACTAAAGTATTATGAAAAAGATAACCCTATCTGCTCTAATATTAATATTTATCCTAACCGGCTGTGGATCTTCAAATAATGGAGAACTGACAGGTGTCCAGGGCCGGAAAAAATTCTTTGAGCCGGAGCCTCTCGAGATGGCTTTCATACCGGCAGGGAATTTTATGATGGGACCAAGTGACCAGGATGCAGTATTTGCCCTTAACAGCATAACCAAGTCGGTTACTGTTGACGCATTCTGGATGGATCAGACAGAGATCACAAATAATAAGTATCGCCAGTTCGTATATTATGTACGCGACTCTATCCTAAGAACCAAACTGGGAGATGCAGGTATAGCAGACAGGGATTATTTCATGGTCGATGATGACAATAATGTTATTGAACCTCATGTCATTAACTGGGAAGAAAAAATAGATCCAAGAGACGAAGACACTAAAGCCGTTATTGAAGAAATGTATTATCCTCCTGAAGAGAGGTTTAACGGCAAGAAGCAGATTGATGTAAGAAAGCTGAATTATTCATATTTCTGGGTTGATTACCAACAGGCTGCCAAATCGAGGTATGTTTATAACGACCCTGAAAAGACTTCAGGAAAATACGAGGGACAGGTTACCAACCTCGATGGTTCAAGAACAGATATCAAGGACCGTTCCTCTTTCATTAAACATAACATCATAAATGTCTACCCCGATACACTGTGCTGGATCAGGGACTTCACCTATTCCTTCAATGATCCTATGGCTTCATTGTATTTCTGGCATCCTTCATTTGATAATTACCCGGTGGTCGGTGTATCGTGGGTGCAGGCAACAGCTTTCAGTATCTGGAGAACGGACTACATGAATTCAGCACTAAGGAAAAATGGTATTGCAGATGTAATGGCTTACAGGTTACCTCTTGAGACAGAATGGGAATATGCTGCAAGAGGAGGTCTCGATCTTTCTATGTATCCTTGGGGAGGCCCTTATACCAGGAATTACAAAGGATGCTTCCTGGCTAATTTCAAACCCCTCAGAGGAAACTACATTGACGATGGTAATGTTTATGCAGGGAAGGTGGGATCATATGAACCTAATGAGTACGGCCTTTACGACATGTCAGGAAACGTGGCTGAATGGACACGAAGTGCCTATCATCCGTCAGCTTACATTTTTGAACATGATCTTCAGCCAAATTATGAATATAATGCAACACCACAGGATCCTCCTGTTATGAAGAGAAAAGTTATCCGCGGAGGTTCATGGAAGGATATAGCCTATTTCCTCCAGACAAGCTCCAGGGATTACGAATACCAGGATTCTACCAAACCATATATTGGTTTCCGTAACGTAAGATCTTATATAGGTGTCAACTAATAAAATTTTAATAATCTTATAAATAATCAGGTATATGAGCCTAGCAGAATTAGTACAAAGCAGCGGGTGGAAAAATTTCATCGCTAAACTTTACGGTTTAGGTGCTTCAGTCGTAATTGTCGGTGCACTTTTTAAAATACAGCACTGGCCACTTGCAGGGATAATGCTTACTATTGGCCTCCTTACCGAATCAATTATCTTCTTCTTCTCAGCTTTCGAGCCCCTTCATGAAGAGGTTGACTGGACTCTGGTATATCCCGAACTCGCCGGTATCCCTGATGATGACCCGGCTTCTGTAGCTGTACAGGGAGTATCACGTGGTTCTGCCGCAGTAGGCGGAGGTGGTTACGGCGGTGGAGCAGGATCTGCTGCACTTGCAAAATTTGACGAAATGCTTGAAAATGCCGAGATAACACCTGACCTTTTCCAGAAACTGGGAGTGGGTATGAAGAAGCTCGGAGATGCAACAGCCAATATGAATGCCATGGGAGATATTTCCGCAGCTTCAGGCAAATATATGAACTCTGTTAACAGTGCGACCGAATCTCTTAATAACCTGAACGATTCTTACCAGTCTACTGCCAAACTTATTAATGAAACAAGTTCAACTTACCGTAACATGGCTGATTCCTTCTCAGTAATCGAAGTGGGAGGTAAATCATATCAACAACAACTTGAATCACTAAATAAAAACCACTCTGCACTTAACGCTGTATATGAATTACAGAGAAAAGGAGCTGATGAACATATTAAAGAATCCGAGACTCTCTATAAAGGCGTTCAGGGTCTCCTGAAGGATCTTTCCGATTCAGCTGAAGATGCTAAAAAATATCGCGAACAGATAACCCGTCTGAACGAAAATCTGTCGGCACTGAATAATGTATATGGGAATATGCTAGCTGCTATGAACGTAAAATAACATGGCAATTTCTTTAATTCTAAACAACCTGTAAAATGGCTCACGAAAGGCTATCTCCACGGCAAAAAATGATCGGTATGATGTACCTGGTGCTCACCGCCATGTTAGCACTTAACGTATCAAAAGAAGCCGTTGAAGCATTTAAGAAAGTCGATAACGGACTTACCCAGACTATTTCCAATTATGTTAACAAAAACGATGCTATTTACCGGGAACTGGACAGAGCAGCCGCTGAAAACCCTTTGAAAGCAAAAAAATATAAGGTAACTGCTGACCAGGTTAAAGAAAGAGCAAATGAAGCCTATAATTTCATTCAGGGCCTTAAAATTCAGATAATCAATGCCACAGAGGGCGAAGATAATCCCGCAGTAAAAGGTAATGAAGTAATTATTGAAGAAGTCAAAAGAATTGATGATGTTAACACCCCTTCACAGATCCTTATTGGTGCCAATGAAAATGGTAAGGCTAACGATCTGAAAGCAGTTCTTGCCGATTACCGTGATTTTCTACTTGGTATACTCGACGGTAAGGTACCTACAGCCGAAGAAGCCATAAGGAAAAGCCTGAACACCAACGATGGTATAAATGCTGACGGAGAGAAAGAACGATGGGAAAATTTTAATTTCCAGACTCTGCCCCTTGTTGCTGTTATCTGTATACTGTCGGAGATGCAGGTTAACGTAAGAAACGGTGAAGCTGAGGTTCTTAATTACCTCTACTCACAGATAGATGCTTCTTCTTTTAAGTTTAACAAGCTTAATCCGACTGTCATCCCGACTGTCTCAAACTATGTGACCCTGGGCAGTGAATATGAGGCGGAGGTGTTTATTTCTGCCACAGACTCAACACAAAAACCTACTATTACAGTCAACGGGGGCCAGGTGCTGCCAATCGACGACAATGGGAAAGGCCATTATAAAGTAAAAGCCACCTCTGTTGGAACGAAGAAATGGGGCGGTGTGATCGCCATGAAAGCACCCGACGGCACAACAAGAGACTTCCCCTTCGACGCAACATATATTGTAGGTGAACCAAACGTGGTGGTCTCTCCGACAGCCATGAACGTGCTTTATTATGGTATTGATAACCCAATAGATGTTTCAGTCCCTAATGTAAGCCCCGATAAGATAAAGATTAAAGTCATTAATGGTGAATATAAGATCGGTAAGGTTAAAAACTCCAAAGGTGAAAGCTTCAGGGGTAACTGGATCATCAGACCAACCGACCAGAGTCATAATGTACAGGTGTTAGTAACAGCTGACATAGGCGGTAAGCCGATGCAGTTTGCTCCTCTCGATTTCAGGGTAAAACCGGTGCCTCCTCCGATTGCCGTTTTCGGCGGTAAGAGTACAGGAAGCATATCCAGGGCTACTGCCGCTGCCCAGCAGGGTGTCTTTGCTATCCTCCCCGATTTTGACTTTGACCTGACCTACCAGGTTACTGGCTTTACTTTCTTCTATACCGATAAGGGAATGGACCAGGAAGAAGTCAGCACAAGCAGCTATCTTACAGCAAAACAAAAAGATATGCTCGGAAGGCTTACACGTGGTAAAAACCTTATAATTAAAGATATCAGAGCACTGGGCCCCGATGGAAAAACAAGAGAACTGAACCCTATTATTTTGAAAATAGACTAGTATTTAAAAATAACCCATCATGAACAAGAAAATAATTTTTGGCATTATCGCTTTGTTACTTGCAGGCTCTGCAGGAGCCCAGACCATTGGCGATATTTACCAGAAAACGATGCCGGATGCCAGGAAGATAAACTATCCTTACCTGAGAGAAGCTGATGTCATATGGTCGAAAAGATACTACCGGTTGATAGACCTCAGGGAGAAAATGAATCAACCTCTGTATTACCCTACTATTCCGACTCTCGACGGAAGAGAGAGTTTTATAAATGTGGTTCTCGACGAAATAAAAGCCGGTCGGGTAAAAGCATATGATCCTAATAATATAAATGTCAGTACCACCTATTCCGATATAGAGGTTAAAATGGGAGCTGTTACCAAACTGGTACAGGTACAGATCAATGCTTCCGGTGCCACCCGGGAAGATTCTGTAAAACAGGATGCAAAACCAGAAGAAGTAAAAGAACTTCTTGTTTATGAAGAATGGTACTTCGACAAAAAACTGTCAAAACTTGATGTCAGAATTATTGCCATTCAACCTATTTACATGGGGTTTGATGAGCAGATAGGCCGGGCCAAAAAAATAGGTCTCTTCTGGGTGAAATTCGATGAGCTGAGAGATGCTCTGGCAAAAAAAGAAGTTTTTATGAATAATAATGACGCCCAGAGACTATCATTCGACGACCTGTTTATGCAGAGAAGATTCCAGAGTATAATAGTTGGGGAATCAAATGTTTATAACGACAGGAAAGTGGCTGAATACGAGGTGGGTAAAGCTGCTCTCTTTGAAGCTGACCGCATTAAGAATGAGCTGTTTAACTTTGAACACGACCTCTGGGAATATTAATTCAGGAAGGACTACGTAAATCTTATATAAAGAGTCCGCAAAAGGGAGATAAAATAAACCTTTGCGGACTTTATTATTTTCACTACCGGCTACAGCAGAGCGTAATAAATTGTTTTAAATTACTGCTGATCTCTATTAATCCCCGACCACTATATCAGAGGAATTTATCACCTGTCGATTTCCTGACATCATCGAGATACTGCTTTATGTTTTGCTCGTCTTCCTTCTTTACAATAAGAAGGACATCCTCCGAATCGACTACGATGTAATCCTTCATACCCTGGATAACCGCTACCTTGCCCGGGGATATATTGAATATGGTCCCTTTATTATCATATGAATAAACATCTCCCCTTACTATAATATTCCCTTTTTTATCTGAAACGGAATGACCATAAAGAGAGGTCCATGTTCCAAGATCAGACCAGCCTATATCTGTGCACATAACATATACATTATCCGCCTTTTCCATTATCCCGTAATCGACAGAAATGCTTTTGCAGGAAGCATATGTTTTTCCTATAAAGTTCTTTTCCCCTTCTGTGCCGTAAAGATCCTTGCCTTCACCGAAAGCAGAATACACATCAGGCATATGCTTTTCAAAAGCATTAAGTATTGTTTTGATGCCCCAGATAAAAATCCCTGAATTCCAGTAAAAATCGCCGCTCTCGATAAAAACACGTGCCAGGTCAATATCAGGCTTCTCCGTAAATGTTTTTACCTTAAGAAGGTTCTCAAACCCATCTACAGTCTTTTTCTGATCAGCCTGTATATAGCCATAGCCCGTTTCAGGCCTGTCAGGCTTTATACCCAGGGTTACAAGACTGTCGTTGGCCGCAGCAAAATCATAACATTCCTCAATTACTTCACAAAACCTGTCCTCCTTAACAATAAGATGGTCGGCAGGTGTAACAGCTATAACAGCATCAGGATTTTCATTCAGTATCCTGAATGTTCCATAAGCAAGACAGGGTGCCGTATTTCTCCTGAACGGCTCTCCGAGTACATGAGAAGGATCAATACCAAGTTGCTCAACGACAATGCCGGCATGATCTGCATTTGTTACAACAAATATATTCTGTTCAGAGCATACTTTCTTAAACCGGTTGTATGTCTGCTGTATCAATGTTTCACCGCTCCCTGTAATATCAAGAAACTGCTTTGGCTTTTCACGACGGCTTAATGGCCAGAAACGGCTGCCTACCCCTCCTGCCATAATTATAACATACCTGTTATCCATGCGATTGTCAATTTTAATACAACTTATGCAAATATAGTTAATAAACTCAACTTACCTTTATGAATTTTTCCCAACAGCCCGGCTTTCCATCCTTTATTTGAACAGATGTTCGTGGAGGCCGGGCGGCTTTTTGATTAATAAAGATGCGATAATATTTTTATCAAATTGCCAGTTTAAAAGCCCTTTTTCGGATATTTGGTAAATATTCGTAATTTTAAAGCCCATAAATAACTGCATTATGTTCAAATTCCTTAATCAACTGGGAAAATACTTTCTGCTACTTAAGAAGGTCTTTGCGAAGCCTGAAAAACCTTCGTTATACTATAAGCAGACTATGCGGGAATTCATTTCCCTCGGGCTTAACTCTGTCGGGATAATTGCCATAATTTCATTTTTTATGGGTGCTGTAATAACCCTGCAGACGGCATATAATACAGAAAACCCTATCTATCCCAAGTACCTCATCGGTCTGGGTTGCCGCGATTCCATCATCCTGGAGTTCTCATCAACTGTTTCCGCCCTTATACTTGCCGGGAAAGTGGGCTCAAATATAGCCTCTGAAATAGGAACAATGAGGGTTACTGAACAGATTGACGCCCTCGAGATAATGGGAGTCAATTCTGCATCCTATCTTATATTACCAAAGGTTATTGCTTCAGTGCTGTTTAATCCTTTCCTTACCCTCATGAGTATCATTATCGGTATTCTCGGCGGTTGGGTAGCCGGAACAGCATCAGGTGTAATCACTTCCCAGGACTTCATTTATGGTATACAATATGCATTCATACCTTTCTATATAACCTATTCCCTTATTAAGACCGTGGTCTTTGCTTTCGTAATTGCAAGTGTTTCTGCCTTTCAGGGTTATTATGTCGACGGCGGCTCCCTTGAAGTGGGCCGGGCTAGCACAAAAGCAGTTGTCTACAGCAGTGTTCTGATTTTGATGTTCAATGTGATACTCACTCAACTGATCCTGTCATGATAACGGTTAAGAACCTTAATAAATCATTTAACGACAAGAATGTCCTAAATGATATCTCTGTGACATTTGAAACAGGTAAAACAAATCTTATCATAGGGAAGAGCGGATCGGGCAAGACTGTATTGCTTAAGTCTATTGTCGGTCTGCACGATATCGACAGCGGCGAGATATGGTATGAGGATACACTGTTTAATCAACTGGCTTTTGCCGACAGGAAACAGATAAGAAGTGAGATGGGCATGCTTTTCCAGGGAAGTGCCCTGTTCGATTCTCTCACAGTGGAACAAAACGTTCGTTTTCCACTCGACATGTTTACCGACAAGAGTAACGAAGAGAAAGAAGACAGGGTGAATTTCTGCCTCAAAAGGGTCAATATCATAAATGCAAATAAACTGTTCCCTGCGGAATTGTCAGGCGGTATGAAAAAAAGAGTAGCTATTGCACGGGCCATAGCCCTCAACCCCAAATACCTGTTCTGCGATGAACCGAATTCGGGGCTCGACCCGCTTACTGCTATACTTATTGATGCACTCATCAAGGAGCTCACAGAGGAATATTCCATGACAACAATAGTCAATACTCACGACATGAACTCCGTGATGGAGATAGGCGAAAAAATTCTGTTTATAAGCGAAGGGAATAAATGCTGGGAAGGAAACAAGCATGAAATTCTCAATTCTGACAATGAGATACTCAATGATTTTGTCTTTGCCAACTCCCTTGCCAAACAACTAAAATCTGTAAACAGGTAATCCCTGCTAATCGTCCTCCTTTACTTCCTCGTAATCAACATATTCTCCAATTTCTTTTGGTATCTTCCTGTCTTTCTTCCCCGCAGATCCGTTATCTTTTTTTTGCTCCTCGTGACGGGTTTCTTCATTGTAGCGGACAAACGACCTTACCAAAAGATATATTGCCAGTCCTATTAAGAAATATCGAAATAAAATCATATCCTTCTGAAATTACTGAACCGTAACCATCGGTTTATCTTTCTTTGTTTTAACACGGTTACCGAATACTAAGTTCATACCAAGCCGCAGGTTCATTGTATTCCAGCTGGCCGGGAGAATAATATCCGAATTATCTGATTTTATCCTGTTCCATGTAACCGGTATCCTGTCGGTCATCAGATAAAACTGAACCCAGCCGGCTCTTACTGCCAGACCTGCACCCAGGTTATCGAAACGGTGGTTTGTCATTGTATAACTGAGACTGGCCGATAAAACATTGCCGAGGCTTGCATTTGCCGACATGGTTAAGGCCTCACGTACCTGTTTCCCTATGAACCTTGTATATGATAACAACCCAAAGGTAATATTTTTGTTGAGTGTATAACTGCCGCCCAGTGTAACTGCTGACGGAAGAAATGTAGTGAATGGTTTCGATGTATTCGTTATATTAACAGAGTTCTTAAGCGAATCTGTCATTTCAGTACCAAGCTCATCAAGGGTTTTTGTACCGTTTATGACATCAAGCATATCAAGTCCGCTGAAATCAAACCGGCTCTTAAGTGATACATTGCTGACATCATTTTTCCATTTAATAAAGCCCAGGTCAGTTACGGCAGCTGATAATGTTATCCTGTCAGTCAGGTCGTATGTCGCTCCCAGATCAAGGCCAAGGCCGACATTCCCGGTGCCCGAAAGAAACCGCGCATCGATACTGTTATCATCGAAATTTATACTGTCAATTATATTTTCATTACTTGTATAAATCTGCATAGGCGCACTTACATCAAAGGTCAGATCCCCTGCGAGAGAATGTGAATAATCATCATTTACCGTTATCCCGAGAGCCCTGTTCTCCAGCCTGGTCGTGCCTACACCGAAGAGTAGCTTACCTTTGACTCCAAGCCTAAGCCTGTCGGTGAAATTTCTGGAAAAGCCAAGCCCTATTTCATGGTAATAGATCATATTGGCACGAAGTGTCGACAGGTCTATTGTACTTCCCGCAAAACTCTCATTCCCGCTCAGGGCAACACGGAAAAGATCACCCGGAATAACAATATTACCTTCTGCCCTTTCATTTATGTCAAGGAAGAAATATGAATTATCCCCGACAGCAAAACCGACACCCAGCAATTGGGTCATAACCTCAGGTTCTATAAAATTGCGGTCTTTAATCTTCGACAGAAAACTGTTTACTGTTTCATTATTATTCCCGGTATGCATGAATGAAAAAACCGAATCAGATACCTGGTCTTTCATAAAAATATCCGAAAAATTAACATAGTTATTGTTAATATTCAGATTAATCCCTGACAGCCCGGGCAATCCTACATATACAGAATTTGAAGGTCTTAAAGCCGGGTTCATAAGATGATTCTGAGGCAGGTTCATGAAATATCCAACCTGACTGTTCTGTGCTGATACATCCGTAATCAGAAATGCAAGAATTATTATCAGTATATATCTTGTTTTACCGTTCATGTTGGTCGTTTAATAAATTTTCAATTCAGGTTAATTCCAGGTTTTATTACAAGCGATGCTTTAAAATTGATCCTGTAATCAGAATATATCTTAACATCCTGCGATCCTCCGCCTGAAGTACTCATACTAAAGGTGAAGATGATATTATCAGCTTTGTTAACAGAGTTGAAGAAATCATTTGTCAGTTCTATTGTCGTATTAGTCTGTGTAGATAAGGATGACTTTCCTCCACTGTCAACAGAAGCCGGTGAAAGCAGGTCTTTTGCATCTATTGTCTTGAGCACCTGGTGTGTCTGTGAATCATATAAGCTCATGCTGAGAGATACTCCAAGCGGGAAACCGTTATCTGCACTGATATCAATCCTCATAAGATCGAAATTCCCGGGATTAATTGCATCGCCGTTATCATCACTCTTCAGAAAGTTATCTGTCGTATCGGCAAACTGGAGATTATTCATTCTCAACTGCATCGGGATGTCCAGCTCTATCGACCCGGTAAGGTTTTCCGTCTCAAGCTTTTCAGCCGGATAGTCTCCCGATTTAACAGGTGTGGTAAGATAGGCATTACCCGAATAGTGTATTTTCTCAGGGAGGAATGATATTAATTCCGGCAGAGAGGAATTGGTGTTATCAATTATATACGACCCCGTCTCTTCCTGGCCCGGAACACCGGAACTGAAAGGTGAAAAGACAATGGGATCGAGGTGCAGCGAATCCGTACCTTTTATCCCTGTAATGTTTACATCCATCTCCAGCGGTGCAGCAAAAGCATTTGTGTATGTAAAGGTAAGTGACGGACTTGAGAAAAAAACATCTCCGGTAATATGCTTAAGCACATCTTCAAGACCAAGATCAAAGTCTCCCGGTTCTATCTCTGCTGTCAGGGTACCTTTGGCCAGGAAATCCGAACTCTGGAGGGTTATGATCGAATCTTTCTTAAAGACCAGCGTCATAAGGTTATCATTCCCGTAGGTTACAGTATCTCCAGGCTCAAGCATATCAAGAAGAGAAACATCACCTTTAACAGCTGAAATAGCATAAGTGGGCGACAGGCTGTTATAATCTGACAACCTGTCCATGTCGTATGTCTCTTTTACACAACTGCTTACAAGGAGAAAAGCGACTGCAGATATTAAAATAATAGCTCTTTTCTTCATGTGTTAATAATTTAGTTTTCAGTCTGACGGATATAGCGCGGCATTGTTATCAAAAACTCTGATCCGAATTACATGTCACTGTTGCCATCTCCGCCCGGATTATAAATAGTTAGTTCCCTGTGTCAATTTTATAATTATAAAGAAACCTGTCTGTTCCCCCTACAATAAGATGCCATCCGCTATTTTCCGACAGTTTTCCTATTGAGAACATTGAAGCTCCTTTCAGGGGGAAGCCTTTCATAGTATCACCATCCTTGTTGATAAGGTAGATCAGGTTCCTGGTAGTATCAAAGATCCCTATCTTCCTGTCTGAGGAGGAGAAGATAAAATTTAATGGTCCCCCAAGGTCATCTGATCCAAAATCCCTGTGGAAAAGTTCCGACCTGTTATGATCATAAAGATACAAACTGCCACTGTCAATAAAAATATATTCGCCAAAACCATCCCCGTCTACGTCAAAAATATCGAACGAATGGTCAACACTGAACTTTTTCAGACTGAATTTTTTTACTGTACCGTCGAAATGAATATATTGAATCGTACCGTCAGGTGCAGAACAGACCAATGACGGATCGGACCCGGGTATGAGACTCAGGGTGGATCCCTTAGCTCTTGTTACGGGTTCTTTAAGGTTTACCCTTATATTACCCCGCCTGTCGAGGAAATAAACCGATTTATCATCAGAAACAACAATATAATCCTTACCTGATACCCTGAAATAATTCACTTCAGATGTTACAAAATCAGTGGTTGTAAACGGCCTCCATCCTTTAACAACATTTCCTGTCTTGTCGTACAGGTAAATTCTTTTGTCTTCTCCGGCTATGAAAATCCTGTAATTCTTGTTATTATCATAATCGAACAGGGCCAGTGAATTAGTAGCAGGTGATCGCAGCTTAACAGGGTATCTCTCCACATAATTGCCATTCCTGTCGAGAATATGAAGATAGTTCCTCCCGGAAAACAATAACTGATATTTCCCATTCCTGTAATAATCTATCATATAAACTGTTCCCTGTATCCTTTCATTAAGAGGTACCTTCCATAAAACTCTGCCTGCAGCATTTATCAGGTACACATTGTTCTTCAGGTCCTGAATAAAAATTTCTTTTGCACCGGTTATGTGGTTTGTAAAAAAGAAGGGTTTTATGCATGCCGTTGTATCAAGCAATGTCTCCCATGCTGTTTTGGATTCTTCCCTTCCTTCCTCCTTAAACCTTACAGAAAGGCTGTTATAAAGCATTTCATTGCTTGAAGCCACCTGGTAACCAACAGCTTCAATTTTCTTTAATGATGCCAGGTTGTTACCCAAGGCTTTTATGATATCATCGCTTAAATATCCCGACAGGTATGCCAGGCTCTTCGAGGGAACACAATAAAAGAAATAACCTGCCCTGCTGGGAAGAGTATTTTCAAAATCACGGTATACCGGATCATGGGCAAGAGTCTTGTTAAGAATATTGTCATATAAAAGCCTCGAAATTGCGCTGAAAGAATCACCCGAGATAAGGTATTTATCATAAAATGTAAAAAAGGCTCCGTCGGAGTTTTTGCCGGACCCGGGAAATACTGAAGCTGCAAGTCCCGTTACTGTTGCCCTGTATACCGGGATTTTAACCTGGTCATCCGGCCTGAAATAACGAACCTGAATTGCCTCCTCACTGCTTCCCGTAAATACCTTTTCAGCCTCAACAGGGTTTGATAGTTCATATATCATCAGAAGATTATCCGGGGTATCGCTCCCTGAGGCAGGAACCCATGCTTTTGTGACCTCTCCGTTGATGAACTTCCTTAGCTGCATGGCAAGGCTTCCCGGCCCGCCATCTGATTCTTTTATTCGGTCAGCCGGAACACCGCTCTTTTTATCCTGAAGTATAGTCTCAAAGAGTGCTGTTGAACTTGGAAGGATAGAGTATGATTGAAGCTCTTCAGGCACCGACATTTTATACCTGTATAATATATCCGAGGAATCCCTTGTTTCAGTATACCCGCTCAGGGCCAGGCCGTCATCATCTAAGTAAATATCCCCGCTTGCTACTGCCGCAAGCTTTGATATTCTTTGCGGTATCTTTTTGTCTTTCCCCGTGAATACCCGCGATACCATTGAGGCAAGGTTGTTAAAGACCACAAATATTTTGTCCTCGTTTTTCCCCGATGCCATGAGAACCCTCGAAAAACCTGGAAGATCTCTTATATCGTCATTCTTCAGTGGTTGCGACAGGGCCTCTCGCATAATTCCCCTGTCGGTACTGCAAAGCAATAAACCGGATAAAACGGTAACATAAACTGTGTCTTTTTCAGTTGACACTTTGTATGGTACCGTAATTATGTTATGATCATCAATATCTGAATCACCTGTTTCCTTCACTCCCGAACTCTTAAGTATCTCCCTGACATGCCTCAGGCGGATATCTCCGGGCACAGCCATTGAGAGCAACAGCCCGGCATTATCTTTACCGGTAAGAGTACATGACAAAACGGCAGGTCCGTCAATATTGACATCGTTAAATGCGGGGTTGTTTAACAGATCTGCAAAGTATTTCAATTTACTGTTGAAAACATCAAGCTCCTTAACTTTTGCAAGCTCTCCAAACAAACCTTTCCCTGAAGATATGGAATTAATAAAACTTTTAATATCGATCGTTTCCACTAAAATGGAAGTCCGGGGTGAGACTGCTTTATAAGGATCTGAGAACAGGGTCTTTCTTCCCTGCTGGAAAAAGAAGATCAACACGCCAAGACCTGTCAGTAACAGGACAATAAACAATATTGTTATCTTTTTCCCCAAAACAGTCTTGTTTTACGCAAAGTCAAAAATAACAAATAAATACTAAAAAATCAGGAAAGACAGGATATGTTAGGATATGTTAGGATATGTTAGGGGAAGGTCCTGCAGTCCTGTCGAAGCGAAGCGCAGACCCTGACCGAAGCGTCAGGGCAGTCCTGTCGAAGCGAAGCGCAGATCCCTGACGAAATATATTTGTCAGGGCAGGCCTGACCGGAGCGTCAGGGTGGTCCTGTATGCTCCATCCTCAGGAAAAACTTAACCCCGTAACCTAAAATCTTGATTTGTAGACCATTTGTGACCGGTGACATAATTTTAACATAAATTTAATACCGGGAGAAGCCCGATCATATGTCTTTGGCACGTGTTTTGAAATACTAAAAGCATACAGGCAATCTCAAACATATTCCCTGATAAATCAGGGCAGCCAGGTCAACAGCCTGGCTTTCTTTTTATCTTTCAGAATGGTCTGTAGCCTATGATTTCCCTAACCTCCCGAACTGTTTTAGCGGCGCTTTCCCTGGCTTTCTCGGCACCCTGTGCAACCACCCTTGCAAGAAATTTATTATCGGCCAGTATATCATTTATTCTCTCCCTGATGGGATCCGTGAATTTGATTATGTCTTCTGCCAGTTGCTTCTTCATATCCCCATACCTTATCTCACAGGTAGCATATTTTTCGCGGAAATACTCTACTGTAGCCGGTTCGGAAACAACTTTCATGATAGTGAACAGGTTCTCCACCGGTTCCGAAGGTTTTTGTCCCGGAGTTGTGGGACCGGTATCCGTTACAGCCCTCATTACCTTCTTTTTGATAGCAGCCGGGGTGTCAGAAAGGAATATTCCGTTTCCTTCACTTTTTCCCATTTTCCCTGTCCCGTCCAGCCCCGGAATTTTGACAAGCTGTTTGCCGAAATTATAAGCATCTGGCTCAGGAAAATAGTTTACCTCATACATCATGTTGAACCTCCTGGCAAATCTTCTTGTCATCTCGAGATGCTGCTCCTGATCTTTCCCGACAGGAACCTTTGTTGCCTTATGTATAATTATATCAGCTGCCATAAGTACCGGATAAGTAAGTAAACCGGCATTGATATTATCTGGCTGTTTTCTTATTTTCTCCTTAAAGGATGTTGTCCTTTCAAGCTCACCCACATAAGCATTCATATTTAACAGCAGATAGAGCTCCGATACTTCCGGAACATCACTCTGGATAAAAACAGTGGCAATCTCAGGATCAATCCCGCAGGCAAGGTACTCTGCCAGCACCTGCTTTATATTGGCATGAAGATCATTTGATTTAGGATGTGTAGTAAGCGCGTGATAATCTGCAATAAAGAAATAACAGTTGTTTTCTGTCTGCATTTTGAGAAAGTTCTTTATTGCGCCAAAATAATTACCCAGGTGCAGATTACCGGTCGACCTGATACCACTCACAACTGTCTCCATCGTTCTGTTATAATAAAATTAACCGCAAAACTAATAAAAAGGCACAAAGGCACAAACACACTGTCATGCAAAGATATTACACTGATTAAAAAAACCGGCAGACGGGTGTGTCGTTACTCCGTTGAGCCTTTTTTTATTACCTTTGCGGCATCAATAAATTCAGGCCATGGAATCGACAAGACAGAAAAAAGTATCAAGGCTTCTTCAAAAGGAACTGGCCGAAATATTTCTGAAAAGAGGGAATGAGTTTGCTCATGGCAAGCTGATCTCAATAACAAGGGTAAGAGTAAGTCCTGACCTTTCTTTTGCAAAAGTATATATCAGTATATTTCCAACTGAAAATCAGACCGTAACATTTTCATCCATTCAGGATCACACAAGTAAAATAAGGTATGAACTTGGACAAAAGATAAGAACACAGCTTCGCATTGTACCTGATATTGTATTCCTTATTGACGACAGCCTCGACTATATAGATAAAATAGACAAATTGCTGAATACCTGACTATATGCAGTACGAACCAATTAAAAGGTCCCTTGGCAGGTTTTTTGACCGGTCGGGCTTTATGAGAAAGACCCTCTATTTTCTTCTTGATATTCTTCTTCTGCGTACCTGGCATGTTAAAAAAGCCCTGCGCAAAATTGCCTCTGAATATCCGGGCTCAGCCGATGTACTCGATGCTGGTTCCGGCTTCGGACAATATACATGGAGGATGAGCAGGATGAACCGTAAATGGAAGATCAGGGCTGTGGACATCAACAGTGAACAGGTTGCCGATTGTAACAGGTTCTTTAGTAAGGCAGGCGTGTCAGACATGGTAACATTTGAAACACTCGACCTGACCAGGCTCGATGAAACCGGGAGGTATAATATTATACTATCGGTTGATGTTATGGAGCATATCGAAGACGACAATGCAGTTTTTCTAAATTTCTATAAATCGCTGAAAAACAACGGCGTTCTGATTATATCCACTCCTTCCGATAAAGGAGGTTCCGATGTTCATGATGAAAATGAAGAATCATTTATCGACGAACATGTAAGAGACGGGTACGGCACAGAAGATATTACTCAAAAACTTAAAAATGCAGGGTTTGGAGAAGTAAACACATCATATACTTATGGAAAACCGGGTAATATATCGTGGCGACTGTCAATGAAATATCCCATAAAGATGCTTAACAGGTCGTACCTCTTTTTTATCATACTTCCCTTTTACTACCTGGTTACCTTTCCTGTCTCAATTGTGCTTAATGTTTTTGATCTCCGGCTTAAACATAAATCCGGAACAGGCCTGCTTGTTATTGCAAGAAAAATATAGTAGTGAAACTCTCATTATATATAGCTAAAAGATACCTTTTCGCCAAAAAATCGCGGAATGCCATAAATGTTATATCTGCTGTCTCGGTGGCCGGGGTAACCGTGGGCACCATGGCCCTGATTATTATTCTTTCAGTGTTTAACGGCCTGGAGACAATGGTAACATCCATTTTCAATACATTTGATCCCGACCTTAAGATTACAGCTGCAGAAGGTAAAACTTTCATCCCCGACACTGCCGATCTCAGACTACTTGGAAAAATAAAGGGTGTTTCATGCTTTTCACAGACAATAGAGGAAAATGCTCTTCTTAAATATGGCGACAGGCAGTATATAGCTACAATTAAAGGCGTTGACGACCACTATGCAGAGGTGACAAGCATAGACAGCTCCATGTGGGAAGGTGAATTTATTCTGCGAAACGATAAGGGAAGACCATACGCAATACCAGGTATAGGCGTGGCTCAATATCTTGGAATAAGGATTAACTTTATTACACCCCTGGCTATAATTTTCCCTAACAGGTCGGCTAGCGACGCTATCAGCCCTGAGGATGCCCTTACAAGAAAATATATTTATCCTTCCGGTATCTTTGAGATTGAAAAGGAGTATGATTCAAAATATGTCTATGTACCACTTGAATTTGCAAGGGAGCTTACACAAATAGATAGTGGGATATCTGCCATTGAGATAAAATTCAGCGATAATGCAGAACCCGGTAAGGTACAGAAAGAAGTGGCAGACCTCTTCGGTAAAAAGTATGTTGTTCAAAACCGCTACCAGCAACAGGAGATATTCTATAAGGTAATGAAGTCGGAAAGGCTGGCTATATTCTTCATCCTTACACTTATACTTATTATTGCATCTTTCAATATTATCGGGTCGCTCACTATGCTTATCATTGAAAAAGAAAGGGATGTGGAAATACTCAGGAGCCTGGGTGCAAATAACAGGCTTATTAAAAAGATTTTCATTTTTGAGGGTTGGCTGATATCTATCTTCGGGGCATTCACCGGTGTTATACTTGGCTTCCTCATATGCTGGGTTCAACAAAGGTACGGACTTGTAAAACTGCAGAGTGAATCACTCATAATGGATGCTTATCCTGTGGTAATAAAGCTTAAAGACTTTATTATTGTACCCGTAACCGTGTTGCTTATCGGCTATTGGGCCGCATGGTATCCGGTGAGGTTCCTTACAAAGAAATTCCTCAGTAAGGATGTTTGATAATCTATAAGTATATTTACATCCGCTAACTCATTTTCTAATTATCGACAGGAGAAGGATAGTTATATGAACGGAATCATGAACAGGTTTAAATTTTTCACTATCATCTTGTTGCTGGTTATAACTGCTTCATGTTCAAGCCGGAAAAACAAGCTCGACAGAAGCGGCCTTATTCCTGAGAAAGACATGATATCAATAATAAAGGATATCTACCTGGCAAATGGTCTCCTTAACCTGCCATCTGTACATTACTGGTATGTACCGACCGATTCATTATCGACTTATAGAGATGTGATTGGAAAATACGGCTATACAAAAGAGGCCATGGATCAAACGCTTAAATTCTATTTTGTTAAGGACCCTAAAAAACTTGTTAAGATATACGACCAGGTTCTCGGGCAGCTCAGTGCGCTCGATTCAAGAATAGAGAAAACCCTTAACCAGCAGGAAGCCAGGTCAGCCAACTACTGGAAGGGAGACGACCCGATCCTCTATCCTTCTCTCGACAGTGGAGACTCAACATATTTCAGTGTAATAATCAAACCAGGCCTGTATACATTTACATATACCCTGACCCTGTACCCCGACGACTGCTCCTTAGATCCCGGACTGAGCCTCTGGTATTTCAACAGGGACAGTGTCGGAACCGGTAAGCGCTATTTTATCAACACTCCCGGCTATGTGAAAGACGGACTGCCCCATACATATGTCAACAAAATATTGATCCCGGGTAAACCCTTTGTGGTATTACGGGGACATATATATAATTTTGATAATTACCCGCCGGACTTCAGGAAACATTTGAGGATAGAGAAAATATCTTTCCTGCATACAGCAAACCGATGAGAAAAATTTCAGCACAGTATGTAATAACAAACACAGGCCCTATGCTGAAAAGGGCGGTTATTACAATTGATGACTACGGGCGAATACAATCGATTGAAGATACCGGAGGGAAACTTGAAGAAAGCCGTTCCGTTGAATTCTACAATGGCATTATTATTCCGGGCTTTGTGAACTGCCACTGTCATCTCGAACTTTCTCATCTTAAAAACAGGATACAAAAGGGTGGGGGCCTGGGTAATTTCGTTGAACAGATACGAAATATCCGGGAAATAAATGCCGATTCTATCATAACGGCATCCCGTGAGGCTGACAGTAATATGTATAAGTCAGGAATAAACCTTTGCGCCGATATTTGCAATACTGATTATACCTTCGGTATTAAGAAAACAAGCAATATAGCATATATCAGCCTTCTCGAAGTTTTTGGCATTGATCCCGACAAAGCCCTGAAAAGAATAAGCGAGACAGATAAATTGGCAGAAAAAGCTAAAGAAGAAGGACTCCCTTTCTATCTTGTGCCTCATGCCGCTTACTCAATGTCGCGTACACTACTCAGGCTGCTTCGTAAACGGACAAACGATAACAACTTAACATCAATCCATTTCATGGAAAGTCCTGATGAAACTGACTTTCTCACTGATCATTCCGGTAATCTTATTACTTCATACGAAAGATCGCATTTAATACCGGATAAGATAGAGACGGCAGAAAGCCATGCCTCCATAATACTTGATGAAATAACAAATTCAGGAAACCTTTTACTGGTGCATAATACATTTGCCGACAGGGAAACTGTCCGTAAGGTTATGAAAAGAGGTAATACATGGTGGTGCCTGTGTCCGGGATCAAACCTGTATATAGAAAATACCGTTCCCCCGGCAGATATGTTACTCGAAGAGGGATGCACGATTGTGGCCGGTACCGACAGCCTGGCATCCAACAGCAGGCTTGATATTCTCGCTGAGCTGCAGATATTACAGGGTGCCTTCCCTGATTTGACACTTGAGGAACTTGTTTCATGGGCAACAACTAACGGGGCACAAGCTCTTGGCAGGGAAGATGAGTTTGGAAGACTTAAGACAGGTATGATGCCCGGTCTTCTGCTGCTCGAAAACGTCGATCTTCTGAATATGAAACTGCTTCAGGATACTACTGTAACACGACTTGCTTAGACCGGAAAATTAAATTGAACAGCAAGGGAAATATACTTATCTGTCCGCTTGAATGGGGCCTTGGTCATGCTGCTCGTATGATACCGCTTGCAGGTTTATTATCAGACAGGGGCTATAAGGTCTTTATAGGTACAGGAGAAGAACATTTTGCAATATTCAGGGAAGAATTGCCCGGGATAAATTTCATAAATTTCCCGGGGTTCAGGACCGGCTATTCACGGTTCCTACCCCAATATCTTCATATGCTTGCTAAACTGCCATCGCTGCTTTACCATTCTGTAAAAGAACATTACGATCTTAAACAAATAATCCTCGATAACAAAATTGATGTTGTGATCAGTGATAACCGTTTCGGCCTGTGGAACAACGATATTACATCGGTTTATGTTACTCATATGCCCAGGATCCCATTCCCCCGTCTTTTCAGGTTAATGGAATTTACGGGTATCCTACTGCACAGGTGGGTAATAAAAAGATATTCACTTTGTTTCATTCCCGACCTGCCGGGCAGCGATAATCTTTCCGGACGCCTGTCGCATAATATAAAGTTGCCCGGTAATGTCAGGTACACAGGAATATTGTCAAGGTTTTCGTTGGCAGGGGGAAGCGGGGAGCTCAGTAAACCAGGGCTTAACACCGTTATTTTATCCGGGCCGGAACCACAGCGGACGATGCTGAGAGATAAACTGGCCTCTGTTGCCAGGGACAGGAAAGGAAAATATATCTTCCTCGAAGGAAAACCCGGCCTTTCTTCACAAGGGAAAAAGGAATCGGATAATCTTGTTTTTTATAACCACCTGGCCGCTGAAAATATGAAAAAGTTATTGAAAGAGAGCAGTATCATCATCTGCCGTTCAGGGTATTCATCGCTTATGGACCTCGTTGCTCTCAACCGCAGTGCCCTGGTAATCCCTACTCCCGGTCAGACTGAACAGGAATACCTTGCCGGTTATCTCTCGGCTAAAGGATGGTTCAGCACCATATCACAAGGAAAACTGAATAAGGATACGCCATTACAGCCATTAAAGTCTGTTTTCCCAGGTGATATTATCACACAGAGCACTGCTTTACTTGGCAATGCCCTGGATGAGCTGTCAGATTATCATCATAAAAAGAAACAATCCCGTAAAACCGGTAGCCAGGCCTAACCAAACCTGCCGCGGGTTATGATAGTTTAACCGCAACCTGGAAAATAACACAAGGGATCCTGCAATAACAGCCATGACAAGATACCAGACCAGCGGAGTATACATTCTGAATGACAGGATAAGAACCAGAGCAATAAGTGCACCTGCAGCTATTGAATGAAGTGAAACCTTCCACCAGAAATTTATGACCAGGGCCGCCAGAGAAAGAAAAAAGCAGGCATAAATGAAAGATTTCAGGAATATGGGGATAGGAAGCCGGAAAACAATATATGAACTTGTAGCATAAAGAACTGTTGCCAGTATAAGAGGTACTTTTCTTTCTGTCCTGCTTTCAACCGTCCATGTAGTTATGATCTTCCTGTTCATAAGGAAAGGCATCAGGGAAAGAGGAAGGAAAACATTGTTGACAATTACAACCATCAATAGAAGCCTTTTGATATCGTAAGGCATATAACCGAACAGAGTAGGTGCTGAAAATATTATAAGAAATCCATAAACAGGCATCAGCAACGGGTGAAACAATACGGAAACAATTTTCGCTATTCTGCCGGAAATATCTTTGTTTGCATTATATACCATCTGATCACTTTTATTTGTTAAAATTTCTTCCCGGGATCATCTCCATTAAGTCTATATCTCTCTTCTGAGGCGTGCCACCGGAATATTAAGCTGTTCGCGGTACTTGGCCACTGTCCGCCTTGCAATCTGGTATCCCTTCTCCTGTAAAATCTCGGTAAGTCTTTCGTCGGTAAGTGGTTTTCGTTTCTGTTCATTATCTATGCAGTCCTGGAGTATCCTTTTTATCTCGCGCGTGGACACTTCCTCTCCGCTGTCTGTCTGAAGTCCTTCGGAAAAGAAATATTTCAGGGGAAATATACCGAAATGAGTCTGTATATATTTGCTGTTGGCAACACGTGAAACCGTAGATATATCCAGGCCTGTCATTTCAGCTACATCTTTAAGGATCATGGGCTTTAGTTTTGTTTCATCCCCATCGATGAAATATTCCTGCTGATATTCAAGAATGGCATTCATTGTTAAGAGCAAAGTGTTCTGTCTCTGCCTTATAGCATCGATAAACCATTTTGCAGAATCAATTTTCTGTTTAACAAACATAACAGCATCCTTCATCTCCTTTTTCTGGTTCTTATCCCTGGAGTATGATTTAAGCATTTCGTTGTATGCAGAACTAAGATGCAGTTCCGGAAGGTTTTTGGAGTTAAGGTGGAGATCGAAACCATCTTCTGTCAGTTCAAGAATGAAATCGGGTATTATTGGTTGTGATGTCTTACTGAAAGGATCTGTAAAAACACCGCCCGGTTTGGGATTTAGCTTTAGTATTTCTTCAATTGCGCTTTTGAGTTCGGTTTCAGTAATACCCAGCCTCGATACTATCTTGTCATAATGTCTTTTGCTGAATTCATCAAAGTACTGATCGAGTATTGAATAGGCTACCTGCACAAGGGGGTCTGTTTTCCCTCCTTTTTCTATCTGAAGCATCAGGCATTCCCTGAGAGACCTGGCACCCACCCCCGCAGGCTCCAGGTCCTGTATGATCTTAAGTATCTCTTCGAGTTCCTCCTCTGTGGTCTCCACATTCTGGAGGAAAGCAAGATCGTCTACTATGTTTATAAGCTCTCTTCTAAGATAACCGTCCTCATCTATATTGCCTATGATATACTCTCCGAGTATCTTTTGCCTTTCGGTAAGGTCACGCAGGTAATACTGCGACTCAAGATGTTCATGGAATGAATAACCCGCGGAAAAAGGTATCTCGTTACGTTTTTCATCATCTTTGCTCTGGTTCTTTGCCTGCAGACGATATTCCGGGATATCATCATCATCTATGTAATCATCAAGGGTAAATTCTTCACTGTTCTGATCCGCATCTTCATATTGTTCCTCATCATCCGGATGCATTTCATCTTCCTCATGCCCCTCTTCAAGGGCAGGGTTTTCTTCCAGTTCCTTCTTTATCCGCTGCTCTATCTGCAAGGTAGGGATTTCCAGCAGCTTGATCATCTGAATCTGCTGAGGCGAAAGTTTCTGAAGTAATTTCTGCTGTAACCTTTGTTTTAACATCCTTTCCTGGCAAAAAACCTGGTCAAATTTAAATCATTATCAAAACTCTGCGTTCTTGGGTGTCCGTGGAAAAGGTATCACATCCCTGATGTTGGCCATCCCGGTGACAAAGAGTATCAACCTTTCAAAGCCCAATCCGAAACCACTGTGTGGTGCGGTACCGAATCTTCTTGTATCGAGGTACCACCACAAATCCCTTTCGGGCATTTTGAGCTCCCTTATGCGTGCAAGGAGTTTGTCGAAATCCTCTTCACGCTGCGATCCTCCGATAATCTCACCTATCCCGGGGAAAAGCACATCCATAGCACCTACCGTCTTGCCATCATCATTCTGCTTCATATAGAACGCTTTTATCTCCTTAGGGTAATCTGTCAGTATCACCGGTCTCCTGAAATGCTCTTCCACGAGATACCTCTCATGTTCAGCCTGCAGGTCGCGTCCCCACCCGACAGGGTATTCCCATTTACGACCGGCCGCTGTAAGTATTGAAACAGCCTCTGTATATGTTATACGGACAAATTCATTATCAAGCACAAAACGCAGGCGATCGAGCAACCCTTTATTGATCATTTTATCGAGGAACTCAAGATCGCTCATACAATTATCTATAGCATACCTGATAAGATACTTTACAAAGTCCTCTGCAAGATCCATATTGTCATGCAGATCATAAAAAGCCATCTCGGGCTCTATCATCCAGAATTCTGCCAGATGGCGCGGTGTGTTTGAATTTTCTGCCCTGAATGTTGGCCCGAAAGTGTAAATCTCACCCAGTGCCAGGGCACCAAGTTCACCCTCAAGTTGCCCCGATACGGTCAGGTTTGTCTCCTTGCCGAAAAAATCATCCTTGAAGTCCACCATTTTCCCTTCTGTAAGAGGAATGTTCCTGAGATCGAGCGTGGTGACATGGAACATCTCACCTGCACCCTCGCAATCGCTACCTGTGACAATCGGGGTATGAAGATAAAAGAAACCCTTGTCGTTGAAATATTTATGAATGGCATATGCCATGGCATGTCTTATCCTGAAAACGGCTCCGAAAGTATTTGTTCTGAACCTGAGATGAGCATTTTCCCTCAGAAACTCCATTGAATGCCCCTTCTTCTGCAGCGGATATGTTTCAGCATCGCTACGGCCATATACCTCAATTGAGGAAGCCTGTATCTCTACAGCCTGACCCTGACCCTGCGACTCAACAAGCTTACCCTCCACGGCAATACAGGCACCCGTTGTGATATCCTTCAGCAGGTTTTCGTCAAAAGAGGAGACCTCTGCAACTACCTGTATGTTTTCAATCGTAGAACCATCATTGAGCGCTATGAAACTAATAACCTTGTTACCCCGCTTTGTCCTGACCCATCCCTTAACCAGTACATCAGCCCCTACTTCAGGACTCATTAACAGCTGTTTTACCTTGATTCTTTTCATTATAATTAAATATATTCAATAAAAACTAGCGCAAAAATAATAAAATGTTAGCCGCTAAGTGCCACTAAATCATCATTATTTTGTTCCCGCGGTTCAATTTAACAATGCTTCAGCATGATTTTGGCTTTTTTGTGGCATTGTTTTTGTTCTTTAGGTAGTTCTTTTTCAGCAAATTTCAGGTAGTTACATAATATATTCCCCTTCATTTCAGTTATAAATTTTAACATTGCTCATTCACGGATGATTGGTTTGAAAATTTATAAATTCTGAATAACTTTGAGTATAATTTGATAACTCATAACAACTATGGAAGAAAATAAGAAACTAATTGTTGTACCATGGGATTTTACTCCTGTAGCGGAAAATGCCCTTGCACATGCTGTTAAGATAAGCCGTACAATAAAAAACGACATTTGCCTGCTCCACATAGTCAGTCCAGGTATTTCCCCAAAGGAAGAGACCAAGACCAGGATTATCATGAAACAACTGGCAGAAACCAACTCCCAGAACTACAACATGCCTGTTACTTACCATATTTCCAAAGGCAGTATATTCACTTCCATAGCTGAGTTTGTAAACGAGAAGGAAGCCAGTCTGGTTGTAATGGGTACCCATGGGATGAAGGGTATGCAGAAGCTTACCGGAAGCTGGGCCCTTAAAGTCATTGTCAAATCAAAGACACCGTTTATCGTTGTACAGAACCCTCCGGCCGACCAGGAGAAATACCACGATATTGTTTTCCCTGTCGATTTTAAAAGAGAGACCAAGGAAAAGATACAGATGGCTATCTTCATGGGAAAATATTTCGATTCAAAAATACATCTCCTTGTTGGCACGAGTGCTGATAAAGGACTTCTCAGAAAAATCAACACAAACCTCAACTTTACGATTAAATATTTCATACAGAACAACATAGAGTACGAAATACATAAGCTGCCCAAAGGCAATATCGCTGAGCAGACAATTGAGTTTGCACAGGAGATAAATGCCGACTTAATCGTAATTGTTACAACAAAAAATATAACTTTTGCAGACTACGTTCTTGGAGCCTCCGAACAGTATATGATTGCAAACAGCTCAAAGATCCCTGTCTGCTGTATCAACCCTAAGGCTTCTTTTGCCAGCGTGGGCCAGTTCATGGGTGGCTGGGGTTCTTAGGAGGGATAAGAAGTGTTGATAATACTGCTGTAAACAGTGCAGCCAGGAAGGTAGTCAGCCTGGCTGGAATTCCTTTTTGAGTATATGCGGTGATAATGACAGGTATCCTTTTGTCTGTTGCAGGTTCATCAAGTATGTCACATATCTTTGATTCGAAACGCGATTCACTTATGTATTTAATGCCTTCTGAACCAAGGAGGGTATTCATTTCATCTTTCCCAATCACCTTTTGCTGCACAAGGAAATCGGTTTTATCGCGTGTGATCCTGTAATGTTGCTCAAATCCACCGCTGATCCAGAAGACAGTAAATACGATCCCGGTAATAACAGTTATCACAGCCGCTCTTCCATGGAATCTCTTCCAGAAAAGAGTAAAAAGAATAACTACTGAAAAAGTGCATCCTATGCCTGCCCAAACATAGCTGACAAGAGTGAAGATAAGCTTTGATGGTGAGAGGTACGACAGTATAAGCGCTACAACTGCTAGTATGGCGGTGGTAATACGGTGTCTTCTGAGCAAATTATCTCCTTTTCCCTCTCTTTTTCTCTTTAACATACTTTCCGACAGCTCTGTTGCCGAGAGGATAAGTAAAGAATCGGCAGTGGATATCATTGCCGCTATTGCACCGGTAATCAACAGGGCAGCTATCACGGGGTGAAACAGCTTCAATATAACCTTTGGCATAACATACTCAGGGTCACTAAGTCCGGCCGGTCCGAAAATGGCTATTCCAATCCAACCCAGCATCAGTGCTCCTATATAGGCTATTACAGTCCATGCAATCCCAATATTCCGTGCTTTCCCTGCCTGGCGTGCATCACTGATAGCCATGAACCTCAGGCTTAACTGAGGCTGACCACCCAGGTAACCGAAAAACCAGCTGAAACCGCCTGTAATGATCAGACCGGCCCCGAAACCTTTTGCGGCCCCTGTCAGGGAATTATAGCTGCTGCCCGATTTAATAAGCGCCTCATGTATCCCCGGGGCAAATGTACCCGGGTTATGATATATATACCACAGGCCCACTATCGGACCAATAATCAGAGTAACTATCATGAGTATTGCCTGCACTACATCGGTGTATACCACACTCCTGAATCCTCCGTAAACAGTATATGGTACTATAACAGCTGCTGTGATCAGAACACCGATCCCGGGCTTAAGACCGAAAAGGGTATGGAGGGTTTTGCCCCCGCCAAGGAACTGGGCACCCACATAGAAAAAGAAGAAAAAGACTATCGCCAGGCTTGATATCCTCCTCAGCCATAGTCCGGTATCTCCGTGTTTTGCAGCAATATATTCGGTAAACGTGGATACATTATATTTCTCAGCCTCATCTCTGAGCCTCCATGCCAGGAACGCCCAGGCCGCTATAATACCCGCTACACATCCTATTGCCGTCCATATTTCCGTCAGCCCCATGGCATAAGCGGCACCGGGCAGGCCAAGTAAGGCCCAGGACGATTCCCCGGTTGCTCTTTCCGATAAAGCGGCTACCCATCCTGGTAACTTCCTGCCCGCTATAGCAAAGTCGCTTCCCGTTTTTACCTTTCTACCCTGGAAAATACCCCACGACACCAGAAGAGTAATATATATTACCATTACGATAATGATAATAACCTGATTCTCCATATTAACCGGTATGTTTGATGATATTCAAATTTAACAAAATATGTGATTGCAGAAGCCGTCTCAATGATATATCTTAGCATCGGTAACAGACGAAAGGGAAAGATAATGTCGATAGTTGTACAGGGTGTTACGAAATTATACGGTGAACAAAAAGCACTTGATAATGTGTCCTTCCGTGTTGAGACAGGAACAATAATGGGTTTCCTCGGACCAAACGGCGCAGGAAAATCAACAATGATGAAGATCATTACCGGGTTTATCCCTCCTACTGCCGGTAAGGTATTTGTAAACGGTCAGCCGGCAGGTACCGATAACATCGAAGTTAAAAAACAGATAGGCTATCTGCCTGAAAATAATCCTCTTTATCCTGAGATGTATGTAAGGGAATATCTTGGATTTGTAGCATCAATATACAATACCGGCGTACCACGTAAAAGACTTGTCGACAATATAATTGAAATAACCGGGCTGATACCGGAACAAAAAAAGAAGATAGGGGCCCTTTCTAAAGGGTTCCGGCAGAGAGTGGGACTGGCACAGGCACTGATACACGATCCCGGTGTACTTGTACTCGATGAAGCCACATCGGGGCTTGATCCGAACCAGATTGTCGAAATAAGGAACCTGATCAAAGAGGCCGGACGTGAAAAAACTGTTTTGCTTTCAACACATATTATGCAGGAGGTGGAAGCTATATGCGACAGGGTAATAATAATAAACAAGGGGGTGATTGTTGCCGATGAAGAAAAGAGTTCCATGTATACAAAATTCCGTCAGCCGGTGCAGACCATAAAGGTCGAATTTGACAGGCAGGTGAGTGAAAAAAGCCTGGAAGCAATTAATAATGTAGGAAGGGTAATGAATATAAAAAACAACCTCTGGATTCTTGAAGCAGGCAACAACGAAGACATTCGTCCCGCCGTCTTTCAGTTTGCTGTTAGTAATTCATTGACTGTTTTATCACTGCAGGAACAGGAGAATAACCTGGAGGAAGTATTCAGGCAGCTTACCGGATCATAATCGATTTGCAAATACTGTTTTTTTTTATTTTTTTTGCAGGATATTTTTAGTGGAAAGATTTGTGCTGATTGCAACCACAGGAAAAAATGCTAAAATGTCCTTATTCCATATCTACAATCAACCAATCTTCCTCTTTATTGTTAAATAATCAACTAATAATTGAACCATGGGTTATTTATTTACATCCGAATCAGTATCGGAAGGCCATCCGGATAAGGTAGCTGACCAGATATCAGATGCACTGCTTGATGAATTTTTACGATGGGATCCGGAATCAAAGGTTGCCTGCGAGACTTTTGTCACCACAGGCCTTGTAGTGTGCGGAGGAGAAGTCAGAACAGAAGGCTGGGTAGACGTACAGGAAACAGCGAGAGGCGTCATCCGCAAAATTGGCTACACCAAAGCCGAATACCGCTTCGACTGTGACTCCTGCGGTGTTATATCAACAATTCATGAACAGTCGAGTGATATACGCCAGGGTGTTGTACGTGAAAAACCTGAAGAACAGGGTGCAGGCGACCAGGGGATGATGTTCGGCTATGCAAGCCGCGAAATGGATAATTATATGCCCCTCACAATAGAACTTGCTCACAGGTTCCTTCAGGAACTGGCTCTTATAAGAAGAGAAGGGAAACAGATGAAGTATCTCCGTCCCGACAGCAAATCGCAGGTTACAGTTGAATATGACGATAATAACAACCCCCTAAGAATCGATACTATTGTCATAAGTACCCAGCATGACGAGTTCATCATGCCGGGAAATGAATCCAGGGAAGCTGAACAAAAAGCTGAAAAGGAAATGCAGGCTAAGATTAAGGATGATGTGGAGAAAATCCTTATCCCGCGTGTTAAGAAGAACCTTCCTGCAAGGATCCAGAAACTCTTTACAGAAGATGTTAAACTTCTTATAAATCCGACAGGTAAATTTGTTATAGGAGGGCCTCACGGTGATACCGGTCTTACAGGACGTAAGATTATTGTCGACACATACGGCGGACACGGAGCTCACGGAGGCGGAGCTTTTTCAGGTAAAGACTCATCAAAAGTGGACAGGTCAGCTGCCTATGCAGCTCGTCATATTGCCAAAAACCTTGTTGCAGCAGGAGTGGCCGACCAGGCTCTTATTCAGGTAGCATACGCTATCGGTGTTGCGGAACCTGTAGGACTCTTTGTCAATACCTATGGTACGGGAAAGGTAAAAGACAACAGCGGGAAATCTCTTTCTGACGGTGATATCGCCTCTAAACTGAAGGATATCTTCGACCTTCGTCCCTATGCCATAGTGGAACGATTTGGACTAAAAGATCCGGTCTTTAGTCCTACTGCATCTTATGGACATTTTGGAAGAGACCCCTATACAGGCGAGGTGGATGTCTATTATGAAGTAGCAGGCAGTAAACCAAAAACAATAAATGGTAACGGGAAGAAGGCCTGGCCGAAGAAAGTTGAATTCTTCACCTGGGAAAAGCTTGATTATGTCGGTAAGATAAAAGAAGCTTTTAACCTGTAAGATCAGAAAGAAGACTTTACAATACGCGCAATATTATCGGAACGTCCCAGGGTGTAATAGTGTACTCCCGGGACTTTTTCTTTTATAAGCTCCCTTGACTGCATAGTGGTCCATTCAATACCCACTTCACGGGCCTCCTTATCATCGCGGCATTTCCTGACAGCAGAAACAAGTTCATTGGGCAGATCGATATGAAAAGCCTGGGGCAGGAGCTTTATATCATTCAGGGCTGAAATGGGTTTAATACCGGCTATTATGGGAACGGTAATACCTGCCTGCCTGCACTCATCGCGGAAACGAAAGAACTTGCTGTTATCGAAGAACATCTGTGTCACAATATATTCAGCCCCCGCATCAACTTTAAGTTTCAGATTTTCAATGTCCACCTGCCTGTTGGGAGCCTCAAAGTGTTTTTCAGGGTAGCCTGCCACACCTATGCAAAAGGTTGTGGGTGTGGTATTTGTAAGCGATTCTCCAAGGTACCTGCCTTTATTCATGTTAACGATCTGTTCCACAAGCTCCGATGTATATGAATGCCCGTCTTGTTCTGCTACAAAACGTCGCGATCCTTTCGGTGGATCACCACGTAATGCGAGAACATCATTGATCCCCAGGAAATTCATTTCTATGAGAGCATTCTCTGTCTCCTCTTTCGAGAAGCCTCCGCAGAGGATATGCGGAACGACAGTAATGTTATATTTGTATTTTACTGCTGCTGCCAGTGCTATAGTCCCGGGCCTTATTTTGACAAGCCTTTTTTCAATATAACCGTCGGCTCTCTCAACATAGGAAATCTCATTGCGATGAGAAGTGAAGTTAATATAAGCCGGATCAAACTCCACAAGCCTGTCTATTGCCGTATATATCCTGTCTATGCTGTGTCCCTTAAGCGGCGGAAGCAGTTCAAATGTGAACAACGGACCTTTTGCATTCCTTATTTTATCTATAACGCTCATTATCTGTATCTCATAAATTGGGGGCAAGCCAGCCGGCCGCTTCATTCGTAGTCATATTCTTTCTTTTTGCATAGTCTTCCAACTGGTCACGCCCTATTTTCCCTATATTAAAATAGGATGATCCCTGATGTGAAAAGACATATGCACTTACAGTGGCTGCGGGTACCATGGCAAAATTCTCCGTCAGTCCTGCACCAATATTTTTTTCAACGCTCAACAGGTCAAAGATAACCTTTTTCTCTGTATGATCCGGACATGCAGGATACCCCGGAGCTGGTCGTATACCCCTGTATTTCGATTTAAGCAGGTCGTCCAACGAAAGGTCCTGTTCATTGGCATAGCCCCAGTAATCGCGCCTTATAGCGGCATGCAGCCATTCCGCTGCCGCCTCAGCCAGCCTGTCGCTGAGTATCCTTATCATAATGGTCGCATAGTCATCATCCCTGTATTCATCCATCGCTTCCTCATTGAGAAAAGCTGATACGACCAATGACCCTATATGATCGGTTCTTCCTGAATCCTGAGGGATTATATAGTCAGACAGGGAGAGGTTGGGAACTCCCTTTTCTTTCACTTCCTGGTTCCTGAGAAACCTGAAGACGGCAATCTGGTCTTTATCATTCCCCGGGGAATAGACCTTCACATCATCACCCTCCGAAAGAGCAGGAAATAGACCGAATACTCCCCTGGCCTCAATGATCCTTTTTTCCTTTATTATCTTAAGATAATCCTGGGCATCGTCAAAAAGCTTGCGTGCCTCTTCACCTTTAACAGGATCGTCGAAAATAGCCGGGTATTTGCCCGGTATCTTCCATGAGAAGAAGAAGAAGGTCCAGTCGATGTAATTAATAAGCTCGTCCAGATCTATCTCATCCAAAACATGTATGCCCGGTTTTGCCGGTACAGGGAGGTCAGCTTTGTCCCAGTCGGTAACAAGCCGGTTACCCCGTGCCTCACCAATAGGAAGAAGACTCTTCTGAGATTGCTTCCTTCCATGTTCCTCACGCAGACTATCATATTTCTCTCTTACCGACAGAGCGTAACCATCATTACCTTCCTGCAGTAACGACGAGATAACACCTGCTGCCTTTGAGGCATCCTTAACATGTATAACAGGAGCCGAATAGGCGGGAGCTATCTTCACAGCTGCATGTATCTCCGATGTTGTTGCCCCCCCTATCAGCAAAGGCAGTTTCATCTTCCTGCGTTCCATCTCTGAAGCGACATGCACCATCTCTTCCAGCGAAGGAGTAATAAGCCCGCTGAGACCAACAATATCTGCATTTTCTTTCTCGGCTGTATCGAGGATCCTGTCGGCCGGAACCATTACTCCCAGGTCAATTATTTCATAATTATTACACGATAAAACAACACTAACTATATTTTTCCCGATATCGTGAACATCACCCTTGACAGTTGCAAGCAACACCTTACCTGCCACTTTCTTTTCTCCCGATTCACTCTCCTGAATAATATAGGGTTCAAGCTGCGAGACAGCTTTCTTCATAACCCTTGCACTCTTCACTACCTGTGGCAGGAACATCTTGCCTGCCCCAAACAGGTCTCCCACTTCATTCATCCCCCCCATAAGAGGGCCTTCAATAAGCTCTATTGAACGGCTGAACAGGGGTCTGGCCTCCTCAACATCCGTCTCAATATACTGGTCTATCCCACGTATAAGGGAATATTTTATCCTCTCAATAACCGGTAATGTCCTCCACTGATCTTCCTTCTCCGCTTTCCTGCCTTCGTTCCTTATTCCCTCGGCAAACTTCACAAGCCGTTCTGTGGCATCTTTTCTGCGATTGAGTATCACATCTAGCGTAAGCTGAAGCAGATCAGGATCGATCTCGCTGTATACCTGCAACATACCCGGATTCACAATACCCATATCAAGGCCTGCCCTGATAGCATGATACAGGAAAACGGAATGCATGGCCTCACGCACCTTATCTGTACCGCGGAAAGAGAATGACAGGTTGCTTATCCCGCCGCTGATCTTGCAGTAAGGAAGGTTTTTCTTTATCCATTCAGCGGCTTTCATGAAATTGACAGCATAGTTATTATGCTCTTCAATCCCGGTAGCTACAGCGAGTACATTGGGATCAAAAATAATGTCTTCGGGAGGAAATCCGAGTTTGTCAACCAGAAGCCGGTACGATCTTTCGGCTATGCTTATCCTGCGTTCAAAGGTATCAGCCTGCCCTTCTTCATCAAACAGCATAACAACAGCTGCAGCCCCGTATTTTCTTACAAGCGAAGCCCTTTCCAGGAAAATCTCCTCTCCTTCCTTAAGACTTATGGAGTTAACAACAGATTTACCCTGGATACACTTCAGTCCCTTCTCAATAGTCTCCCACCTCGAAGAATCAATCATAAGCGGAAGTTTAGCTATATCAGGTTCCGCCATTAACATATTAACGAACTTAACCATGGCCTTCTCAGAATCAAGCATGGCTTCGTCCATACAGATATCTATTATCTGGGCTCCGCCTTCGACCTGGTTACGTGCAATACTAAGGGCTTCATCATATTTCTCTTCAAATATCAGACGGGCAAATTTTTTGGAACCCGATACATTGGTCCTTTCCCCTATATTAACAAAATTTGTTTCCGGTGTGATGACAAGTGCTTCTAGACCGCTTAGCCTGGTATATCTTTTTAATTCAGGTATGACCCTCGGCCTGTATTTAGCTGCAGCTTCCGCTATCATCTTAATATGTAAGGGTGTTGTTCCGCAACAACCGCCGATGATGTTCACCCAGCCGTTCTTCATGAATTCTTCGGCTATGCCTGACATATATAGAGCCGACTGATCATACTCGCCAAACTGGTTGGGCAGACCCGCATTGGGATGAACCGATACCAAAAAGTCTGTCTTGCCTGAAAGTTCCTCGATATATGGTCGCAGCTGTTCTGCACCCATGGCACAATTCAGCCCTATACTGAATAGAGGGAAATGGGATACTGAAACAACAAAGGCTTCGAGTGTCTGTCCCGTCAGTGTCCTTCCACTGGCATCCGTTATTGTACCGGATACCATAACCGGCAGTCTCTTACCCTTCTCATTAAAGACTGAATCAATGGCAAACAGGGCGGCTTTACAGTTTAGAACATCAAAGATGGTCTCGACCATCAGGATATCCACCCCCCCGTCAATAAGACCCCTGGCCTGCTCGGCATAAGCCGCCGAGAGATCATCAAAGGTAACAGACCTCGCTCCCGGGTCATTTACATCAGCCGACATGGATGCCGTCTTGTTTGTGGGCCCCAGGGTGCCGACTATGAAACGGGGTAATCCGCTGCCTGACGACTTAAACTCCTTAAGAACCACGGCGGCATTTCGGGCTGCCTGCAAATTAAGTTCGTAAACCATGTCCTCCATGCCGTAATCGGCCATGGATATCCTGTTTGAATTAAATGTGTTTGTTGTAATCATGTCAGCTCCTGCCTCAAGATACTGACGATGAATACTTTTAATAATCTCCGGTTGTGTAAGAGACAACAGGTCGTTATTCCCTTTTTGTGGCATAGGGTGCCCCCTGAACCTCTCTCCACGAAAATCTTCTTCGTGCAGTTTGAATTTCTGGATCATGGTCCCCATCGCCCCGTCGAGGATAAGGATCCTTTGTCTGGTTATATCGTCAAGCGACTGTTTCAATGACTTTTCTCCCTGTATTAACTATGAAAACATCCATATTATGAAGTTGTTCTCTTAAAGCATAAAGATTTTCAAGACTGACAACCCCGATAACATATTTATCAAATTTACTGCTAAAATATTCCGACACTTCTTCAAATCCAAATAATTCCATGTCCTTTTCATCTTTATACCTCAGATATACTTCAAGCTTGAAGTCCCGGGTATACTTTGTTATTGTTCCCTGCTGGAATTTCTTGTATTCATACTTATACCCATAAGAGTTGGCAGAGATATCCGATAGCACGGCACTTCCCGTTGCATGTCCCCCGGCTCCCTTACCACTGAAGAACTGTTTGTCGGCAAATGCAGCTTCGGTTATAACTCCATTATACTCATTATCTACATTATACAGGTATTTATCGGCTGATATAAACCGGGGAAGCACAAAGCTTGTAATAGTCGTATCGTCTGTCTTCCCCACATAGGGCACAAGCTTTATCTTATACCCTTTTTCCCGGGCATACCTTATATCAAACTTCGAGATATTGCTTATCCCGTAATGGAATACTTCATCGGGATTAAGGAACAGGCCATAAGCATGGCCTGTTATAATGCAAAGCTTGTACTTTGCATCCCATCCGTCAACATCGAGTGTGGGATTGGATTCAGCAAAACCTTTATCCTGAGCCTCTTTTAAAATATCGGCATACTCCCTGTCCTCGGTGTACATCCTGGTCAGGATATAGTTTGTTGTGCCGTTAAGAATCCCGCGCAACGAATATAGCAACTCATTATCGTAATACTCCTCAAGGTTCCTTATGATAGGTATACTGGCACCCGCCGAAGCTTCATAGAGAAGAGATACCTTGTATTCCGACTGCATCTCAACAAGTTCCCTGAAATGGGTAGCTACCATAAGTTTATTGGCAGTGACAACATTCTTACCGCTTTTCATAGCGGTACAGACAATATTATATGCCTCGTCCGCATCATCAATAAGTTCCACTACAAGGTTAATTGCAGGATCATTCAGAATATCATTTTTATCAAAAGTGAAATTCGACATGGGTATCCTTCTCTGTTTATTCCGATCCTTGACACATATGCGCACTATATCAGCCTTAAATCCCTTGCTGCTGTTCAGAACGTCATGAAGGCCCTGTCCCACGCAGCCATATCCAAATAATCCGATCCTCAGTTTTTCTCTTGTCATTGCTCTGTCTCCTATAATACCTGCCTGAAAGCCTGTTCAAAATCATTAATAATATCATCAATATGCTCAATCCCCACCGACACTCTGAAAAGTCCCTGTTCAATACCTGCAGCCTCAAGCTCTTCAGCCGATAACTGTGAATGAGTTGTTGTTGAAGGCTGAATAATAAGTGTCTTGGCATCTCCCACATTGGCCAGGTGACTTACAAGCTCCAGGTGCTCAACAAGCCGTGAGGCCTTCGGACCTTTTGTTTTAAGCACGAAGCTCAGTACTCCTCCGGCTCCTTTTGGCAGGTATTTCCGGGCCAGTTCATGATTTGGATTTCCCGGCAGTCCCGGATAATTTACCTTTTCAACTGCAGGATGAGCTTCCAGCCACTCAGCCAGTGCCCGGGTATTCTGAACATGACGATCCATCCTGAGCGAGAGTGTTTCCAGTCCCTGTAATAACAGGAAGGAGTTAAAAGGACTTATTGCAGGTCCAAGGTCTCTCAGTCCTTCTACACGTGCTTTGACAATAAATGCAATATTACCCTGGGGGGAATCCTGGTTGAATATATCACCGAATACTTTCCCATGATATCCTTCAGCAGGCTCTGTGAAAACAGGAAACTTGCCATTGTTCCAGTTAAAATTACCCCCATCGGTAATAACACCCCCTATGCTGGTGCCATGTCCGCCGATCCATTTGGTGGCCGACTCCGTTATGATATTGGCACCATATTCTATAGGCCTGCAGAGGTATCCTGCTCCTGCAAATGTATTATCGACTACCAAAGGTAACCCGTATTTGCCGGCCAGCTTTGCAAAAGACTCAAAATCGGGTATGTTGAACCCCGGATTTCCTATTGTCTCTACATATAATGCTTTTGTATTGTCATCTATAAGCTCTTCAAATGAAGTGGTATGCAGATCCCTGGCAAAACGTGCCTCGATGCCGAAGTTGGCAAAGGTGACCTTGAACTGGTTATGGCTTCCTCCGTAAAGGTAGGGAGATGTAACAAAGTTATCACCCTTTCTCATTATTGTGGTCAGGGCAAGAAACTGAGCAGCATGCCCCGATGATACAGCCAGTGATGCCACTCCTCCTTCCAGTGCGGCTATCCTTTTCTCAAAGACATCCGTGGTCGGGTTATTGATCCTGGTATATATATTTCCCCATTCGGCCAGATCGAAAAGATCAGCTGCATGTTTTGCACTCTTAAAGACATATGATGAAGTCTGGTAAAGAGGAACAGCTCTCGATAATGTTTCCTTATCGGGATGATGCCCTGCATGTACCTGTAATGTTTCAAATCGTATTTTTCCGTTTGCCATGATTTCCAAAATTTAAATTAAACAATAACCGGAACATCAGATATACCAAACCAGCTACCTTGCCCGGCGCAATACTTAAATAAGGTGTGAGTGTAAGAAATGTTCTTACCGGCACATGCACATAGGCATTAGCGGCATAATGAAGTTGTTGTGTGTCAGATGAATAGCGTTCATTTCTTTTAGTGTTAAAATTTTTATCATCTCCCGGTTTTACGGGATTAGGTTTTGGCACCGTTCTCCTGTTGCAGGATTGGTTGCCAGGGTTTCACAGAGCCTAATCTCTTCACCCTTCTTAATAAAAACCAAACACCCTTAAAGGAAAGAATATTTGATTTGTGCCAGCAAAGATAAGAATGATTTTTTATTTTCCAAAATGCACCCAAAAGGGATAATCGGTAAGACATTTATCATATAACTGATTTTTACCTTACTTTTGTAGCACCAAATGATTTTATGATGCAGAAAGACTTATACATATTTAACAGCCTGACAAAAAAGAAGGAACAATTTAAAGCTCTTCATGATCCGTTTGTTGGCATGTATGTATGCGGCCCTACCGTTTACAGCGATGCCCATCTGGGTCATGCCAGGCCTGCAATTACTTTTGATGTGCTTTTCAGGTATCTATCCCACCTGGGTTATAAGGTTAGATACGTAAGAAACATAACCGATGTGGGACACCTTGAAAACGATGCCGATGAGGGAGAAGACAAGATTGAAAAGAAAGCCCGTGTAGAACATCTTGAACCTATGGAAGTAGTGCAGAAATACATGAATACATTCCATCGTAACATGGAAGATCTTAATACCCTGCCACCATCCATAGAGCCAAGGGCATCCGGTCATATAATTGAACAACAGGCTTTTATCGAATCCCTGATTGAGAAAGGATTTGCCTACGAAACAAACGGGTCCGTTTACTTCGATCTTTCAAAATATAATGAAAAGTATAACTATGGTATTCTGTCGGGAAGGGTTCTGGATGAGCTGCAAAGTAATACAAGATCGCTTGAAGGACAGGATGAAAAACGTAGTTCCTTCGACTTTGCTCTCTGGAAGAAGGCATCTCCTGAACATATAATGAGATGGACCTCGGCATGGAGCGACGGTTTTCCCGGCTGGCACCTGGAGTGTTCCACCATGAGCACAAAGTATCTTGGCAACGAGTTTGATATTCATGGCGGTGGTATGGATCTCCTGTTTCCACATCATGAATGTGAGATAGCACAATCGACTGCCGCCCTGGGCAAAGAGCCTGTAAGGTACTGGATACATAACAATATGATTACAATTAATGGTCAGAAAATGGCCCGTTCTCTCGGTAACTTCATCACTCTCGACCAGCTTTTCAATGGCGACCATCCGCTCCTTGAGAAAGCATTCAGCCCCATGACAATAAGGTTCTTTATCCTGCAGGCCCACTACAGGAGTACAATCGATTTTTCAAACGATGCATTGCAGGCTGCTGAAAAAGGATTGCAGAAACTTATGAAGGCTGGTGAAACACTCAGTCGACTGAATCCCTCAAAAGAAGGCACTGTCGATATCAACGACCTGGAGAAAAGGTGCTATGAAGCTATTAATGACGATCTCAACAGCCCGGTACTTATATCACATCTCTTCGACGGAGTGAGGATTATTAATTCAGCCGCCGATGGAAGTGAAAAACTGGATGCCCTGTCGCTTGATAAGCTGAAAAATATGTTCGATACCTTTGTCTTTGAAATCCTCGGACTAAGGGATGAGACAACAGGCATGACAGGTGAAAAATTAACCGGTGATCTTATGGATATTATAATCGGGTTACGGCAGGAAGCAAAAAATAATAAGGACTGGGCTACATCCGATAAGATAAGAAACATGCTGAAAGATGCCGGTATCAGTCTGAAAGATCTTAAAGATGGTGCAGAGTGGAGCAGGGATTAAAGAATATGGAGTAAGGGCCCAACGGCGTAAGGGCGCAAAGGCGTAAGGGCCCAACAGCATATTCTGTCAGACTCCCCTCCGGGTGTTCTTCAAAACATGTAATATTATATGGTATAAATATGATTAAAACACAACAATATATAACACCTGTAATTTACATCGGATCCGTACCTCTCGGAGGAAATAATCCTGTACGGATACAGTCGATGACTAACACCGACACCCTCAACACAAAGGCTACCGTAGCTCAGTGCATAAGGATCATTGAAGCCGGAGCTGATTTTGTACGTCTTACCGCCCAGGGAATAAAAGAAGCTGCTAACCTTGAAAAAATAAAAAGGGAACTGGGAAAAGCAGGGTTCAGCACTCCTCTCATTGCTGATATTCATTTCAATCCTGCCGCTGCCGAGACAGCTGCCCGTATCGTTGAAAAGGTAAGGATCAACCCGGGTAACTACGCTGATAAAAGGGCTTCCTTTGAAAAATTTGAACTTACAGATAAAGAATACAGGGAAGAGTTAGAAAGAACACATCTCAGGTTACTGCCACTCATAAATATTTGCCATGAACACGGAACTGTAGTGCGGATAGGTATTAATCACGGATCGCTGTCAGACCGTATCATGACCAGTTATGGCAATACACCTGAAGGAATGGTAGTTTCTGCACTTGAATTTATCGACATCTTCCGTGCTGAAAATTTTAATGCACTTGTGCTGTCGATGAAATCATCAGATACCTCTGTGATGATCAGATCAACAAGAATGCTTGTAAAGCAGCTGCAGGAAAAAGGACTGTCATACCCCCTGCACCTGGGAGTAACCGAAGCAGGTGAAGGTGAGGACGGAAGAGTACGCTCTGCCGCAGGCATAGGGGCACTGCTTTCAGAAGGTATAGGAGATACTATAAGGGTCTCATTGTCTGAAGACCCGGAAAAGGAAATTCCTGTCGCCCGGAAAATCATTGACTTTTATCCCAGAGGCATTGCAGCTGCTAACCAGGCAACAGTATTATCTCAGGTTAAACCCTCATCCCTTCCGGGAAGGTTAAAAGGATTTAAAACACCCCTTGTAATTACTCCCTTCAATCAAAACAATGCCTCAGTAAATGAAATCTGCTCCGGTGCAGGTTTTAAAATATTTAAAGGCGTAGCCAAACCTGTTCAAACAGATGGTTCAGCAGATATCATAATGCTTAAAAGCTACCCTGATAATTTCCCTGCAGATATCCCGGTGATTCTGCCCTGGAATGTTTTTAAACGAACAGTGAAGGATGCGTTTTTCTTCCCCATATATTCAGCTGATTCATTTTCCCCGACAGGGCAGAATAATGAAGACATCATTTTTATACAGGCCGGCCCCGAATCTGATACAGGATTTCTTAAACAGGCAAATCTCGGGAATTCTGTAATCATCTTCTCATTCGATCCGGGCAGGACACTTTTTGCTCCTGACCTGTTTCTTAAAAGCCTTGAAAGGCAGGGCCTTAACCCAAATGTTGTATTAAATCCTGTGTTCAGTGAAAATGACATCGCGGACCTTCAGATAAAAGCGGCTTCTCTCCTCGGAAAATTTCTTACTGATAACAGAATAGCCGGTATAGCCATCTCTAATAACGGGCTCATATCCACGGGGGAGATAACAGCACTTGCATTTTCAATTCTTCAATGCACTGAGACACGCATTACCCGTACCATGTACCTGTCATGCCCCACCTGCGGAAGAACCAGGTTCAACCTGCAGGAAGCTGTAAAGAAGGTTAAGGAAGCTACCGGGCATCTAAAGGGACTGAAAATTGCTGATATGGGCTGCGAAGTCAACGGGCCGGGTGAGTTGGCGGGTGCCGATTACGGGTATGTTGGTGCTGCAAGTGGA
>JBJKPQ010000162.1:0-85037 GCA_046706305.1 Bacteroidales bacterium | reverse complement strand
ATGCATATCCCTGTTGTTGCTGCTTACTCTTTGAAGGAGTCCACCACGCCAGTCCTGAATTAATAAGCACGTAGTGCTTGTTCAGCGGGAAGACATATACGAGTCCGTAGTCTTTTGCATCATTTTGAAGCTCCAGAGGCAGCCTGTCAGCATACTTGTCGATGATGGAATTGGTTTCACGCGTACCAAACAGGACAAGGTTTGAATTATCATAGTCACTTTGCCTCAATTCCTTATCGGACAGCACTCTGGGAAATACCATAATTCGTCCCATCATACCACGGTCGAAAGCCCAGTCAGCTGCTTTTGTTGCTTCAGCCCTTCTGGCGGCCAGTTCCTCTTTTGAGGGGTTTCCGCCTGTTCCATACACATAGATATGATTACTGCTGATAACCGCGCTCAAAGGGCCCTCAGCCCCTTTTTGTTTTGACATCAGGCCCGGTGTAAATTTCCTGTTAACCCAACCTTTTCCCGATTTTGAAAAGGATGCAGCATCGGGAGTTCTGACAGAGAATAACTTTCCGTCCACACTCACTGTTACCTTTCCTGCCGGATCAAACATAGGATGTCCTGAGAGATTAAGGGTGAAGGCAGTAAGATTACCTGTTGTTACCTCAATATTATTCCGGTCTTTGAACCTGGCATCTATTGTGGCAAGTGTACCCGGAGTAAGATTATCAAGGGTTACCCAGTATGCTTTATCATATTTGAACAGACTGCTTGAGAATTTCACCTCATCAGGTAAAGGGTTGCGGACAAACTGGGAAAACCAGTCAAAAATAAAGCCGTCCTTATAAGCATATTCCCAGCTGTTATGTCCTATTCCCGGGTATTCAACATAATCAAAAAGCCGGGCATCATTTACAAATTTTGCCCTCCACTCCTGTGCCGTCTTATATAGAAAATCCTTGTCACCTATAAAAAGATGAACCGGCAGGTTATGAGCATTTCCTGAAAGGTCGATGGTTCCTTCAGGCGGTGCCGGGCAACAGGGTGCTATGGCAGCCCATATATCAGGTCTGGTCATTCCCAGCCATAAGGTACCTCCACCTCCCATGGACAGACCAGTCAGGTATATCCTGTTCTCATCAATATTAAACCTGCTCTTTACGTCAGCAAGGACGTCATAAACATCCTGCTCGGGAATTCCCTGGTATCCTGCTGTTCCCCTGGCGTAAGGAGCAGCAACAATATACTCCACATCTTTAAGCTTTGGCCAGTACCTTGTTACCTCAAGATCCGTTTCTGCCGGTACATGTCCCGGTTTAATAAAATCCGGCCCCTGCATATTCCCCTGACCAAAAGCACGTCTGAGGCCGAGCCTGTGATTCGACATGGCACCATGCAGGAAGATTACAAGGGGATATTTCCTGGTTTCATCAAAATTCTTTGGAATATAAATAGCATAAGGCTGGTCGGTTTCATCAACGGTTGAGAAAAAGGAAAGATCCTGGGGACCTGCCTTAAGCTTTTGAGCAGCTGCTTTATTGAGATTTCCTGTTATAAGGGAAATAACAATAATCAGAATTAAAGAGAAGAAACACTTGTTTTTCATGAGTTATTAATTTATAAATAAACAATTTAAGCCAGGTTCATTAATTTTATTTTTGTACTAATTCCATGAAACCAAAGAGTGAATATTTAAATCCACACACATGTAATTATTCACAGATATTCCAGATAACCTGGAATAATTGTCAAGACAATGGTATTAATAGTATAAATATAACCAAGAAAAATATACAACCTGTCAGAAAGATACAGGCAATTGATTCAATTTGCATTATTTAACAATTACATTATAGCAAGAATGGCAATACTGCTTTCCTTTCTGCCGGATAATCCGGAAATTTCATTTTATACCATTTATGATGATCCAAAGCCCTTGTTATAAGGTTTACACAGGTCCACACCAGAAACGAGACGGCGGGCAGGCTGAAGGCTGCAAGGGCAAAACCCGTCCAGGATATTATCTCCCCCAGGAAATTAGGGCATGAAACATATTTAAACAGACCCCCGTAAGGTATACTGTACCCTTCCTTATCAGGCGACCGCAGGTTAATCAGGATATAATCGTGATACTTATTTATAATAAAGCCTGAAATAAAAAGTATCGTCCCGGCCGTAAGCCTTACTATAGTCAGAGTATCAATAATACTTCCCGCCACAAACATGGCAAACCAGTATCCGTTAAGATAACCATTAACTATATTGAATAGAAATGCAAAAATGGTTATGATCAATGGAATTTTTTTCCCCCGGGTTCTTATCTGTAGAGGGTAAATGACAACGCGGTGAAAATAGTGAGCAATCCAAAGCATGGCAGGGACAAGAACAAGCAGGTTGTGAAAATCGGCCCTGAAAAGAATGAACCATCCAAAAACCACCAGCGCCGGCAGTTCCATAACGAACCATCCCAGCCTGTTATTAATCAGAGGGCCCCAGCTTCCTGCCGAATGTCTCCCGTACGGCTGAACTACTTTAAGAAGCAACGGCAAAAGGATGACCGCAATTGCTATCCATATAATGCAAATCAGGTTAAATGAATCATGAACAATCATATCATTTCAACATATTATTTTCCTTATACCATTTAAAAGTATCTTTGAGTGTCTCCACCAGGGGACGCGGAGAAAATCCGAGGTCACATCTGGCCTTATCACTGGAAATATTAAAGGGTGAATTAGCCAGTATATCCAGGGACTGGCCAGTATATAAGGGGTCCTTACCTGTTAAAGAGGAGTACAGCCTTAAGAACGGCACTGCCATTTTTGCAAGTGAAACCGGAACCTGTACCGGTACCCTGCACCCTGAAAAATGGCTTATCATCACCGATAATTCTCCAAGGGTGCTAAATTCCCCTGAGAGGATATATTTTTCACCCTTTCTTCCTGTTTCAACTGATTTTATGGCAGCAGCTGCAACATCCCGTACGTCAACCCAGTTATATCCACCTTTTATAATAAAGGGAATTTTGTTTGTGTATATATTTCTCAATGCTTTGCCAAGGACTGACCTGTTATAATCAAAAGGGCCGATTACGGCAGTAGGATTTAGTATCACCGCATTTAAGCCCTCTTTGACAGCCCTTATAACTTCCCTCTCCCCCTCAGCCTTTGAATACTCGTAAATCGTATCCCTGTTTTCTGACAGCGGGCTGTTTTCATCAAGTAACTCCCCGTGATATAATGCCCGGAATGCATGTATACTGCTGAAATGAATCATCTTGCCGGAGCCACTCCTGATAACAGCTTTGATAATATTGGCTGTTCCAAATACATTTGTGGCATAAACCTTTCCCGGCGACCTGTTGTCAATTGTAACCTTTGCTGCCAGGTGAAAGACAACATCCGATCCTTCACAGAGCCTGTCAAGGGAATTCTGATCAAGAAGGTCCCCTTCCACAATATCAACACCACTCATATCCGGAATATTATTTTTATGCCTGTGAACAAGGACCCTTACTTTGGCTCCCTGTTTAGTCAGTTCCCTTAAAAGATAATTTCCAATATGCCCGCTGGCACCTGTAACAGCAACTTTCATATCAATTATCAAAATCTCTGTTATAAAGCTAACTTTTTTTAAACAAATAATACAGATGTGGCACAATAAGAAAGAAATAATATTCCGACATTAAAGCCGTTCTAATTTCAAGACATCAGATGATAACCATAGCTTTATAATGAGTAATTGATTTCATGGAGGGGACAATGACAATAAAGGAACTTAACAGGGAACTGCTGGAAGCTTACTCAATAAATAACCTGAACAGGATATCGCTGACCCTGATAACCCTGTTCAGGGAAAAGCAATTTTCCGCGCTGCAGAAAATTTCCGGTATAATAAGCGATTTTGTAAATATTGAAATATCAGATACCGGGAAGGGATTTTCAAAACTCATGATGCTGTACCACCCCGATCGTGCAGTATATCATATCAATGAAATAAACAGGCTGACTACCTTAAATAACTTTGATGGTCTGATCATGTATTCTCATATACTTAGACTTGAACGTATTGAGGAAATTGCTGTATCATTTGACCTCAGCGATGACATTGATTATTCTCCCGTTTATGAGTGGGATTTTGATACTGAAGGCTTTCATATTATTTACGACAGTGCTCCTGCAGGACACTTCAGGATAAAGACAAGGACGAGAAAGAGAAGCTGCAATTTCTTTGATGCTCTGAAGATAAGGGAATACGGAGATACAGATATTGATCTTCCGGCATATTACCTCACAGAGACAGAGGAGTTTGAACTATCTTCTTCCTCCATTAACGATCTGGAAGGAGTCGAGTTTTGCATTCATGCCATTACACTCGATCTTTCAAATAACAGGATAAGTGATATTTCTCCCCTGTCGGGATTATTAAACATTGAAGAACTCGACCTGTCGGATAACAGGATCAGTGATATAGACACACTGAGTAACCTGCTTAACCTTAAAAACCTTTTGCTTGCCAATAATTCTGTAAAGGATATCTCATCGCTGCTTGAACTAAATAAACTTGAGTATGTCGATTTGTCAGGCAATAAAATTGACAACAAACAGGTATTACTTTTGAAGGACAGGGGAATTATAGTAGATTATTAATCCCCTTTTTACTCCAGGTGAATTAATAATAAAATTATCCGGATTCCTGTGTTTTTTAAAGCCCTTTCCTGATGTTATGCCTTCTGAAAATATAACAGCATATCCTCATTTAGCAAGCATATCATAAAAGTTATTACAACCTCCGAAATAGTATGTTTTATTTTTGACGAACAAGCATTAAACAATTAAAAATAAACATTTTAACTCTTTTATTGTTTATCATATGAATAACTCAGTTTTTAAAAAGTTCTGTGTCAAAAATTAAAAGCCCTGTTGAATTACCAGCAGGGCTTTTTGTGTGGGCCGACATCTGCAATATTTAAAAATTAACAATACTGCAGTATCAGTTAAATACTACCTTCCATCTTTGTCATGATCGTGTGCCATGCCATGGATCCTGCCTCCACCGCCATGAATTATGAAGGTAGGTCCGATGTTCCATCCCCAATAATCATAAGGCCCCCAGTAGCCGGGTCCCCAATATCCATATCCCATAGCACCGGGATACATATTATATGAATCATTGATCCTCTGGTTCTGCCTTACGGCTCTTAGATGTGTCTCTTCCATATAGTTAATTACGGAATCCTGAACTCCTGCCTCCCTTAGTTTTGCAAGCTGATCAGCCTTTAGAAGGTAAACAGAATGTGTTTTCCTCATCTGGTGTATTATATCTTTAGAAGGCATACCTTCCTTACTCATCTGAACTACATCTGAAACAGCCAAGGAAGGTAAATATTCAGGATTGTAAACCACACAACTTTGTAATGTCATAAGTCCTGCACTTACCAGGACCAGTATTATTATACCTGACAATCTTATTTTAGTTTTTCTTTTCATTTTCCGGCCCTCCTTATCATTGTCTTTTTAATTAATCGTTGTCAACATTAGTAATGAATTGCAATTTATATGCCATGTTGCGTTAACAATATGTTAATCTGCATTTGTCTGAATTACAGATTCCGTTTTGAGTTCATCAATATGACTCAGCAGAGTGTCAGGTTAATAATTAAAATTCGTATTTTCATGGAATAATTTGCAACATGAAAAAACTAATAACTTGTTTCATACTGGTCATGGCATTTTCGTTAATGACCAAAGCAGGGCCTTCGATCTCATTTTTTTGTGAGCTTCAGGGTAAGGAATTCAATGATTTTTTCTCAGATACTGCTCTTGTCAGGGAGCTTTCCATAATGCATGCTGCCCTTAGAATAGGCTTGCATGATTTCAGCCCGGAGCGTGCCCTGACTATCAGAATGTTAAATGAGGCAGGCATTCCTGTTGTAGCATGGTTACTCCTGCCTGAGAAAGACGGTTACTGGTTTAACATGCATAACGGGCAAAAAGCCTCTGAGCGATATGATGATTTCCTTGTCTGGACAAAAGAAAATGATCTTAAATGGGATGGAATTGGCATTGACCTGGAACCGGACATGAATGATGGGAAAATGATCTTTACACATCCGTGGAAACTTGCCTGGAAGGTATACAAACGCCTTTATGACAACAAATCTTTAAAGAAAGCAGCCACAGGCTACCAGGATCTTATTGAAAGGATGAAACTCGATGGTTACAGTGTAGAAAGTTATATTATTCCCTTTATATATGACGAAAGAGAGCTGGGAACCACATCTTTGCAGAAGCTGATGGGTATCGTTGATATCAAGACTGATGTTGAGATACCCATGGTTTATACAAGTGCAATGGGCAACAGCGCCATCATCCCCCTATATCATCACGATGACATGCCCTTAGCTCTTGGAAGTACCGGAGGAGGAGTAAAGATAAACGGTGCGGAGATTGCATCCCTTTCCTGGGATAATCTTAAGAATGACATGTTAATTGCAGCACGCCTGACAAATGAAATTCATATCTTCAGCCTTGAGGGATCGGTAGAACACGGGTATCTGTCAGGTATTCGTAACATGGACTACAGCCAGGCGCCACCTGATCTTAGTAACCAGATGATACAGGAGAAGAGTCTTATCAAGAAGGTACGCTTTCTTCTTGTAATCCTCAACCACCCCCTATGGCTTACACTTGCCATTCTGGCAGTATTGTCAGGCATTATATTCGCCGTATACAAATTACTGTCGGTGGTAATAAAACTTTTTTCAGCGCGCTAACCCATAGATTCAAATATCATATAAATACCGGCTGCCATAGCTGCCCCTATCATAGGGCCAATAACCGGCACCCATGAATAAGCCCAGTCGCTGTCGCGTTTTGATGGAATAGGCAATAAAAAATGTAAAATCCTGGGGCCCAGGTCACGTGCGGGATTAATGGCATAACCTGTCGGGCCTCCCAATGCAATTCCTATTCCCAGTACGACGAGGGCCACAGGCAAAGCATTAAGAGCACCAAGGCCGACTTCAGGCTGTGCCATATAGAGAACTGCCAGTGCAAGTACAAATGTTCCTATGACCTCTGTCATAACATTGTAAAAGTAGCTTCTTATATTTGGGGCGGTGCAGAAAACAGCAAGTTTAAGATCAGCATCCTCAGTAGCATCAAAATGCTTTTTATAGGCAACCCAGGCAAGCCCTGAGCCGAACATAGCACCTAGCAGTTGAGCTGTTATATACAAGGGCATTTTGGCAGCTGAAAATTTGCCTGCCAGGACAAGAGCGAGGGTGACAGCAGGGTTAAGATGTGCCCCGCTTATTGGTGCTGATATAAGCACACCGGTAAAGACACCAATAGCCCAGCCGAAGGTTATTACAATCCAGCCACTGTTATTCCCTTTTGTATTGTTCAGCAAAACATTTGCTACCACTCCGCTTCCGAAAACCAGGATCATAGCCGTCCCGAAGAATTCAGCAAAAAATTCATTCATAATGTTAAGTCAGTTTAAGTACAGGTAAGTTATTTTATTATTATTATTTTTCTGTGTCATCGGCCCATGCCCTTGCCGCCTTAACTGCGCGCCTCCATCCTTTTATTAAGTCATGGGTATCTGCGGTCTTTAATACAGGAGTAAAAGTTTTATCAACCTGCCACTGCCTGCTGACCTCAACTGTACTTTTCCAGTAACCGACTGCCAGCCCTGCAAGATAGGCCGCTCCCAACGCTGTCGTTTCGGTTATTTTTGGTCGGACGACATCAGCCTGAAGAATATCAGACTGGAACTGCATCAGCTTGTTATTTACTGTCGCACCTCCGTCGACTCTCAGTTCTTTAATATGCAAACCGGAATCCTGCTGCATTGCCTCAAGTACGTCCAGTGTCTGGTATGCAATACTGTCGAGAGCAGCCCTTGCTATATGAGCTGATGTTGATCCCCTTGTAATTCCAACAAGAGTCCCCCTGGCATGCTGGTCCCAGTGAGGCGCCCCCAAACCTGCAAAGGCCGGTACAAAATATACGCCTTCGCTGTCGTACACCTCTGCTGCCAGCTTCTCCACATCACCCGATTGTTTAATAACACCCAGGCTGTCGCGCAGCCATTGAACCACAGCACCTGCTATAAATATACTGCCTTCGAGTGCATACTGTGTTTTTCCGTCTATCTGCCAAGCTATTGTGGTTAAAAGCTGGTTCTTTGATTCAATCGGTTTATCCCCTATATTCATAACCATAAAGCAGCCTGTGCCGTATGTGTTTTTGACCATTCCCGGGTCGGTACACATCTGACCAAAGAGTGCAGCCTGCTGATCACCTGCTATTCCTGCCACAGGTACCGATGTTTCAAAAAGATTATCTGTGTTGCCATATATCTCACTTGATGATTTCACATCCGGAAGCATTGAAGAAGGGATTCCAAAAATACCGAGCAGCTCATCATCCCATTGCAGGTTATGAATATTGAAAAGCATTGTACGCGATGCATTTGTTACATCGGTTACATGAAGTCTACCACCTGTCAGTTTCCAGACCAGCCATGAATCAACAGTGCCGAATGCCAGTTCCCCCTTTTCGGCAAGGTCCCTGGCACCATCAACATTATCGAGTATCCACCTTATCTTTGTAGCGGAAAAATAGGCATCGATTATAAGCCCTGTTTTATCACGTATTGTCCTGCTCTTCCCCTTGTTTTTAAGCTCATCACAGAAGGCAGCTGTTCTCCTGTCCTGCCAAACAATTGCATTATGAACAGGTTTTCCTGTTTTCCTGTTCCACACAAGAGTTGTTTCCCTCTGGTTTGTAATACCAATAGCAGCAATAAGATCGCTGCTGATACCGGCTTTTTTCACTGCTTCCCTTGCAACCGATTCCTGTGAAGACCATATCTCCTCAGGGTCATGTTCAACCCAACCCGGTCTGGGGAAAAACTGTCTGAATTCTTTTTGTGCTGTAACAAGCGGCTTACCATTCCTGTCGAATATGATCGCTCTTGAGCTTGTTGTACCCTGGTCAAGTGCCAAAATAAACTTTTCCATGTTATCGTTGATTAATTCCTATAAATAATTCCTGACAAGTTGCCTGTATGATTCTACCTGGTTTTCAACCCATTCTGGTCCGTGACCGTATTCACTGGCCATAATTTGTGCCACCTCCGGTGCCATATCGGCACTTGCACTGGCATTAAGGAACAAGGCCCTTGTCCTCCGAGCCAGGATATCCTCCGCGTTAACGGGCATTTCATTACGGCATATCCAGGTTATCTCGGCTCTGGTGTAAGGAAGCCTTTTATCAAGTTGTTGTCCCAGTTCAGGCTTTTCAGTTATCATTTTTTCTATCTCAGGCATCCCGGCACCATAGATATGAAGTCTTCCCGATGATACCTGCGGCGGATCAGGGATAAGTTTCATCCCATGAGTGACACATTTTCTCTTTTCAATTATTCCTGCACTAATCCCTTTATCTATTGTTTCTTCAGCCATTCTCCTGTATGTTGTCCATTTACCACCCACAATAGACAGGAGGCCGGACTGAGAAAGTGTGATCTTATGTCTTCTCGACACCTCCTTTGTGGAGGTTGGATTAGCAGGATTAGCAGCCAACGGACGTAACCCGGCAAAGATGCATAGCACATCCTCTCGCTTAGGCGGCTTCATAAGATATTTACCCGCTGTCCGCAGAATAAAATCAATCTCTTCCTCCAGTGCAACAGGTTCAAGGCTGACTTTTTCGAGAGGCGTATCAGTAGTCCCCACAACAACTTCATCGTACCAGGGGATTGCGAATAAAACACGTCCGTCATCTGTTTTGGGTATCATTATGGCAGAATCTCCCTGGAGGAAAGATTTGTCAAGAACGATATGGACACCCTGGCTCGGACGTATGGTTGGCCTTGCTTCAGGATTATCCATATGGGCTACCTCATCTGCAAACACACCGGTTGCATTGATAACCAGCTTAGCCTTTACCTCGAACCCTTCGCCTGTAACAATATCTTTTACCTTCACCCCCGATATCTTTCCGGACGGGTCTTTCAGGAAACCATCTACCCTGCAGTAATTAACGGCCATACCGCCATGGACATCACATCCTGAGGCCAGAGAAAAGGCCATCCTTGAATCATCAAATTGTCCATCGTGATAAACCACCCCTCCCTTAAGACCTTCACCTTTAAGCATGGGGAGGCGTTCAAGAGTCTTCTTCTTATTAATAAAATAAGACTTACCCATACTTAGCCGGCCGGCCATCAGATCATAAAACTTCAGCCCGACTGTATAAAGGATGACATCCCAGGTGGTATATACCGGAATGATAAATTCCTGGTTGAACGTCAAATGCGGGGCATTTTGCATCATAATACCCCGTTCATGAAGAGCCTCCATTACAAGGAGCAGATCGCCCTGCGCCATATACCTTACACCTCCGTGCACAAGCTTTGTACTTCGCGAAGATGTGGCTTTGGCAAAATCCGACTGCTCGAAAAGAAGTGTCCTGTATCCCCGGGTGGCAGCATCAAATGCTATACCCAGACCTGTTGCTCCCCCTCCAATTACTACAATATCAAAGAGTAGATCCGGTTGTGCTTTTATTTTGTTCAGGAAAGACTGACGATTCATGTAAAAGAAAAATTTGATAATAATAATACGGAGAAATTTTAAGAATTCAAAAACAATGTTTAAGGCACAGGATCCTTTATATTAAAAAGGAGAGACAGATCATCAGGGAATTGCCTGATGCAATTAAACCAAATCACAATTAATAATTATTAAGATAAAGGGAAAGTAAAAAAATCCATGTTTTGGATGAATACCTGTAATTCAAAATTATACATTACTTTTATGGTTTAGGTAATTTATTCCTGCAAGTTAATAATAACTGTTATGAAAAAGATTTTTATTGCCGCAATAGTCCTTTCTATGAGCCTTGGACACCTCGATGCCCAAACAGGTAAAAAGGCATTACTAATAATAGATATACAGGATTTCTATTTCCCGGGAGGAAAAGCAGAACTTGTAGAACCTGGAAAAGCAGCGGCAAATGCCGCTCTTCTGCTTGAAGATTTCAGGCATAATAATCAGCCTGTGATTTATGTACGGCACAATTTTGAGCCCGGGGGCAAGATAAATGATCTGGTAAAACCAATCAGCGGGGAAAAGATTTTCTCAAAAGACGAAGTTAACTCCTTTCTCCATACCGGATTGCACGATTACCTTATTTCAGCAGGGATAGACACTCTCGTTATATGCGGGATGCAGACCCATATGTGTGTTGAAGCCGCGACAAGGGCCGCGAGTGATTTCGGGTATAAATGTATACTTATAGGTGATGCCTGCGCCACAAGGGATCTGAGGTATGGCGACAGGATAATAAAAGCGGCAGATGTCCATTTTTCAACACTCAATACACTTAAAAGTTATGCGGAGGTTGAAAACACTTCTGACTACCTGAAAATAATAAATGAAAATCAGAATCGTTTGTATGACAAATGAATTGAGGCTGTATTAAAAATAAAAAAGTTATAAACTGACAATTAATACAGCCCCAATATTTAAACCATATTATTGTGATCAGGTTTTTCTCTAGAATTTAAGGCATGCAGGAGTAACTATTTTGCAGCCTTTCCCTGTTTCCGCAGGTATTCCGGTTTTTTCATCAATTTTAAGAAGGGAGATATTTCCTGAACGCTGATTTCCGACGAGAATAAATTTCCCCGAAGGATCAATAACAAAATTCCTGGGCCAGTCGCCTCCACAGGGAGTTCTGCCAATAATTTCAAGCTTGCCGTCTTCTCCAACCTTAAATGTAATTATATCATTCTCACCCCTGTTGGAACCATACAGATACTGATCGCTATTACCAAAATGAACATCCGCACAAAAACTTTTACCCTTGAAATCATCTGTAATTGTAGAAAGAGTCTGAATAATACTAAGTCTGCCACCCTCGTCGACATCGAGAACGGATATTGTTGAATTGAGCTCGCAAATAACATACATCTTACTTCCGTCACGGCTAAATGTAAAATGCCTAGGACCCGTTCCTTCGGGAAAATCCACAATACCATTATCAAGTTGCAGTAGCCTGCCGTTGATATTATCAAAATCGTAAACCACTACCCTGTCGTAACCCAGGTCGGTAAGATATACATGTTCACCATCGGGTCCGAACATCATCATATGAGGATGAGATACCTTTCCTTCCCTGTCATTGAAAAGAATTGTATCAGTAACAGCTTCCGGCAGACCCTTATCATCAAGCTTCACAACAGACACCGAGCTGCTGGAATAGTTGGCCATCAAAAGGAAATCATCATTGGGTGATAAGGAGATGAAGCAAGGCCCTCCGTAAGGTACAACAAGATCCTTTAGCTTTTCAATTTTACCTGTCTTGGAGTCATAACTTAATGCCGTCACTCCACCCGCTTTGGCACCCTGAAAATCCATCACTTCGTTGGCAGCATAGATATAACCGGTCTTTTTAGATATACAAAAATAGGAAGGATCCGGTCCTGCATCAGCTTCGGTGACAGGCTTGAAAGTTCCTCTGTCCAGGTTTACATCGTACAGGTACAGGCCCTTACCTCCTTTATCATTATATCTTCCGGCAAAGAGTCTTATTGAAGGAGAGTTACATGCAGTCATCAGCATCATGAATAAAAAGAACACAGGCAATAACAGATTTAACTTTTTCATTTTAATTAATTTAGATTAAACAAGCCAGCCCGAAGGTTGTATTAATAGCGATAGCTACCGTGAAAAAACAGTTATAACCCAAAGGTAAGAAGATCCCTTTAAAATCAGTGAGTAAGCGGTATGAAATATTAATTAAACTTCAAAATCATCACATGTCCTGTATGCCTGTATAACTCTCTCTTCTCCTTCCTTCGATCTTTGGCTCATACCATGTTCCATACACAGTACACCATTATAGTTGCGATTGTAGAGATATTTAAATATGTTTTTATAATTTATCTCACCCGTGGTGGGTTCGTTACGACCGGGGTTATCACCAAGGTGAAAAGCAGCTATTTCCGACCAGGCTGCTTCAATATTAGGAATAAGATTACCCTCGGTGATCTGCTGGTGGTAAATATCGTCCACAATCTTACAATAAGGGTTGTTTACTGCGCGGCATATTTCATATGCCTGGGGTATTCCGTTAAGGAATAAACCAGGATGATCGTGGATTGTATTAAGAGGTTCCAGGACAATTGTAAGGCCTGCCGGACCTGTAATATCACAGCAGTACCTAAGGTTATCAATTACATTGGCTGTCTGGTAATCGTGATGTAATCTTTCATCGTATCTTCCCGGGACCACAAGAGCCCATTTAACACCAGTCCTTTTTGCCACTTCAACACCTTCCTTCATTTTATTGATAAGCATATCACGGATATCCGGTTTGTTAAGAACGAAGGATGTAACACCGAAATCGGCATACAGCACAAAGGGGCCCAGTTCCATTCCACGGCTGCTAATCTCATTGGCTATTTTCTCCTGTTCTTCCACAGGCCTGTCTTTCAGCCCATTATCGAACATAGCCCTGAACCCTGTATCATAACAGAACCTGATATTGTCAACAGGATCCTTTCCTGCATGTTCATTAAACATCCCAAATGAAGGCGCATATTTAAGTTTGAAGGGCTCACCTTCATCCATTTTTCCAGGAGAGGTTACACCATTTGCAGAAGAGAGAAGGGCAGGAGCTGCCATCAAGGCTGCTCCTGTTGTTGCTGCTTTTTTTATGAATTTCCGTCTGTTAAATTCCATAACTCGGGTATTTTATAAATATTATGAACCCTGTGTTGTTTCAGGTATATAAGCTACTCCCGGCAGTGGTACTGACTTATCTATATCTACCGGACCCCAGTCAAATACTTTCGGACCAAGCTTAAGATCTGAATTCATCATTTCATCCCATGTTGTTTCCTTACCTGTATAAGCTGAAATACGTCCCATAATGGCGACCAGGGTAGAAATTGCAGTGGCTTCAGCTTCATTGACAGGTTTACCGGTACGTATAGCAGTAACCAGGTCGATATGCTCCTGGACATAAGGATCAACGCTGACCTGGTTTGTTGGATTACCGTCTTTGTCCTTTGGATAATCATATTTCCACAGAACATTCCCAGCCAGGTCTACAATATTGCTTCGGCAGTCAGATGATCCTTTTGTACCCTGGATATGTTCTGATACATTATTTGTACACCCGTCAATTTGCCGGCACATACTGTGAAAATGAATACCATTATCAAAAACAAAATCGACGCTGAAATTATCATATTGATCACCTGTCACCCTGCGAAGTCTTGATCCGAATCCCAGAGCACTGACAGGATGAGAACCTGTGAACCAGTTCATAACATCAATATTATGCACATGTTGTTCCACAATATGGTCGCCTGAAAGCCATGTCCAGTTAACCCAGTTGCGTATCATGTATTCCATTTCGCTCCATTTCGGGTTTGGATCGCGGTGCCACAGCTTGCCCCCATTCCAGTAAACATTACCACCCGTTATTTCTCCTACTGCACCTTCAGCTACCTGTTGCCATGCTGCAATATAGTCACGTTGATGGCGACGTTGTGTCCCGGTCACTATACAAAGATCCATCCCTTTTGCCTTTTGTGCTGTTGCCATAATCGACCTGGCTCCTTCCGGATCTACAGCAACAGGTTTTTCAGCAAAAACATGTTTTTTAGCCTGTATTGCTGCTTCCAGTATCAGGGGACGAAAGAAAGGAGGGGTTGCAGTTATTATAATATCGACACCGGAATCTATCACCTTCTGGTAGGCGTCAAAACCTACAAAACAGTTTTCAACAGGTACTTCCTGCCCCTTTTGTTTAAGAATTTCACTGCGGCATGAATCTATACGATCCTGGAATGTATCGCCGAGAGCCGTAATCTGCAGATTTGGCCCTGCACTCAGGAAATTAATAGCGGCACCGGTACCACGACCACCACATCCGATTACTCCGGCTTTCAGAACCGGGCCATCCGGAGCCTGGTCGAGCATCACGGGAACTGCCACTGTTTTCTTTGATTCACGGTTGCAACTGGTTAGAATTGTGGGAGCTACAATACCAGCCACCCCCGCCGCCGCAGCCTTACCAAGAAAGTTACGCCGGGAAATACTTGTTTTTTTCATTTCAGGTTAGTTTTTAATTCTTTAAGTTAGTATGGTTCAAGTGAATATTGGTTTAATCAAATGTAAAAAGTATTTCTGATTAGATAATATTTATTGGTTTAATATTTATTAAACTATCGGGGTATTTTATTATCTCCCGTCTTTTCATCAAATTCACAGACCACCCTGAAGCCAACATTGAAGCAATCGGAGTACCACCAGATACTTTTAGGCATCTGGGGATCTGTCTTCAGCCAGGCATCTGTCCGGGTATGATCGCGGGCAGCACTTCTGACTGCACCTGCCGTGTTCAGGAAAGAGCCACCCCTGATAACATGTTCTTCACCTGATGCAGGACCGGAAGGGTCTTTTACAACTCTACCCGTATACTGTGCATAAGCATTTTCGCTGTACCAGTCTGAACAAAATTCAGCCACATTGCCCGACATGTTTTTTAAACCGAACGGATTTGCTTTTACCCTGGAAGGTAACTGTGTTTTTCCAGGGCTGTTACCTCTGTAAATGATATAGGAATTAATAATTGCAGTGTCATTTTTTAAAAAGCGTGAAAGAAAACCTGTTCTCTGATATTTTGTCGGGTCGCCCTGGAAAAAATAGGGATCCGGGCTGCCTCCCCGGCAGGCATATTCCCATTCTGCCTCTGTAGGAAGACGGTAATTTTTCCCAGTTACCCGCGATAACCACCTGCAGTATGTCTCGGCAGCATGAAATGAAAAAGATATTGCAGGCCTTTCTCCCAGGCCCCATCCCTGGTCGGGCTGTCCATAAGGAGGTGTGGCACCGGAAATAGCATCTGTTGAAGCTGACCCTTTGATCCTGATCCCCTCTGTATCAGTAGACCGTCCTTCAGCTGCCGTTTGTGAATAGAAGGCCAGGTATTCATTCCACGAAGTCTCCGTTTCAGCCATATAGAATCCACTTACCTCAACTTCATGTACTGGACCTTCGTCTGCGTTCCTGAAAGGTTCATTTTCGGGACTACCCATATTGAATTTGCCGCCGGGTATAGCTATCATTCTGAAGGATACGGAAGTGCCGGGTATATATTCGGTAAAATTGCCGAAGGAACTAACCGTGGAAGGACTCGTATAAATTTCCTTGCCCGATGATACTTCTGTACCGAAGTTCTTATTGCTTCCATGCGTATAGCCATCTATATAGTGCCCTGCATTTAGATGACAGTTTATACAGTTCAGGTTTTCCTTCTCCCTGGTACGGTTATAATAAAGGTGTGCTTCCGAACCTTCTTTGGAAAGGCTGACTGGGAATAGATTCTTATGACAATCCACACAGGTGCTTTCATAAACATAAGTCCTGGCTTCTTCCAGGCTTCTGCGGCCTTTCCAGTCGAATGACGCCGAATCCCTGGTCCAGTAGCTCCACAAATCCCGAAAACCAGTCCTTACCTTAGCCATAAGGTAGCCATGACCTTTTGGTGGAAGATGACAATCGACACAGTTGGCCCTGTATCCTGACCGGGTATCATAGTGAGTCGATCTTTTCCATAATGCATCTGCCTCAGGGTGAATATGACATGAGACACAATAATCATTTGTTGATGTCATCTTTACAGCCTTGTTAACTGTAACAACAAGCAGAACCCCTACAATTATGCCGGGGACAAATAACAAGTAAATTTTTTTCATCTGGTCTGGTTAACAGGGCTTAAGATATGAAATTATTCTTTCCCACATAAAGAGATAAATCATTTTAACCCGAAATAATATTTAAGAAATTGCAGAGTTATATACTTTTACCGGCAAAGAAATGATTTGATTATATTTTACATCACAGGATGCTCATGAAAAAAATATCTTCGGTACTTATTTTATTGTCATTCAGCCTGGTGCTGTTTTCACATCCATGGAAACCAGGTCATTATGTTATAATTGATACTGACGGAGGGATTGATGATATTAAAGCTGTCTCGATGCTACTGGCATCGCCTGATGTCAGGGTACTGGCTATCACAGTATCCCCTGGAGTGCTTGACGTTTCAACAGCCTACAAAAAGATTAAAAGCCTGCTGAATAGTTACTACCATGAAGGTATACCCGTAGGTGTTTATAAAGAAGGTATCTATACCTCTCCTGATTTTAAAACCGCCGCAAATGCATCGTGGGGAGATGAATCAGGTATTGACTATACGTATGCTCCCGACGCCGATAGTGTAATAAATGACATGCTGACCCATGAATCGACGAAGATAAGTTTTATTTGTCTTGGCAGTATGTCTACTGCTGACAATGCAATAAATAATCTGCCTGTTTTCAGGAAACAGGTGAAAGAGATAATCTGGAGTTCCACTGATCCGGCTGATAATAATGGTTTCAACTATAACATTGACAGGAAATCAGCTTCAAGGGTCCTTAAAGGGAAAATACCTGTAAGGATTGTTAAAGGTATGGGCAATGAAGTATTCTATAACAAATTACTTCTTGACAAATTAGCCGAAGTTCCTTCTGTTTACGCAACTAAAATTTCCGCATTCCTTGAGTCGGATAAGGCAGCAGACCATCAGTATTCCAGGGAAGGGAGAGATGAAATGGCCGTGCTCTGGCTGCATTTTCCTTCACTGTTTACAACTGTTCCTTCAGGAGACAATCTAATTTGCACCCCCGGTAATTTAGATAGCCTGAGAACCAGGGCCGTACAAATTTACGCCGGGCTCACAGTTGCCAAAAACCAGGTAATAAGGCAATTCCCAGTTGATCCCTCATTTTACTTTACCGATATTGAACCTTCCGTTACATCAATTATAAAAAGGTACGGGATGGATGAATGGACTTCAGGTGTTATTGCCAATGAACTTCACCGGCATTTAGGTGTTTTTGCCATTATAGGGGTTAAAATGGGTATCCGGGCAAGGGAATATTTTAATACGGGTGTTGATGAATTCACGGCTCTTTCGCATGCAGGATCTACGCCTCCCCTAAGTTGTATGAATGACGGTTTGCAGGTAAGTACAGGGGCAACGCCCGGCCACGGGTTGCTTACCGTGGACAATGATCCTCCCCTTGGTCCATCTGTGGAGTTCACATATATGAACAGGAAGATTCGTCTGACGCTCAGACCTGATCTTGCAAAGAAAATACTCGGAGAGTTAAAGGAGATTAACTATGTATACGGGCTCGACAGCAATATTTACTGGGAACTTGTAAGAAAGAATACAATAAGATACTGGCTCGAACTTGACCGGCACAATATATTTACCATTGAGGAAATAAGGTAGGATAGCTTCGTTGCGTTGCTCCTCGCAATGACAATCTATTTAAGTACCGACTGTTAAAATCTATAGATTAAAATCCTTTAGTCCAGTGTCATTGCGGGTAACGAAGTGACGAAGCCATTCATATATAATTTTCTTAAGCCTTATTTATTATACCCGTCAAAGAAATCGTTACCCTTGTCATCAGTAATAATAAAGGCAGGCATATTTTCAACGCGTATTTTACGTACAGCTTCCATACCCAGTTCCTCAAAATCAACCACCTCGACAGATTTTATATTCTCTGCTGCCAGTATTGCAGCCGGACCGCCGATTGAGCCCAGGTAAAAGCCTCCGTGTTTCCTACATGCATCCACAACCTGTTGACTTCGATTGCCTTTAGCAACCATAATCAAAGACCCGCCCATACCCTGGAACTGGTCAACATAAGTGTCCATCCGCCCGGCAGTGGTGGGGCCGAAACTACCGGAAGGCATGCCCTCAGGTGTTTTGGCCGGTCCTGCATAATAGATAGGATGTTCCTTGAAATAATCGGGCATAGGTTTCCCCTCCTCAAGCATCTTCCTGATCCTGGCATGGGCGATATCTCGTGCCACAACAAGAGTTCCCGTTAGGCTTAAACGTGTTTTTACAGGATATTTTGTCAGATCTGACAGGACTTCCCTAATGGGTCTGTCAAGGTCAATTTCAACGGGCTTATCCAGTTCAGGAGCTTTGGCAGGCATGAATTTTTCAGGATTCTTCTCAAGTTGTTCGAGAAATATGCCGTTCTCATCTATATAGGCTTTTATATTTCTGTCGGCACTGCAACTAACCCCAAGGCCAACGGGGCATGAAGCTGCATGTCTTGGCATTCTTATAACACGAACATCATGAACAAAGTATTTCCCTCCGAACTGGGCTCCAACCCCGTATTCATGGCAAATCTTCTCTATTTTACTTTCCCATTCCAAATCCCTGAAAGCCCTTCCACTGTCGTTCCCTGTAACAGGCAAATTATCATAATTACCGGCAGATGCTTCCTTTACGGCTTTCAGGGTAGCTTCGGCTGAAGTACCTCCGATTACCAGGGCGAGATGATATGGAGGGCAGGCAGATGTCCCGAGATCCCTTATCTTTTCTTTGACAAATTTCGTTAATGACTCTTCATTCAGTAATGACTTTGTCTGCTGATAAAGGAATGTCTTATTAGCAGACCCTCCACCCTTGGTCACAAAAAGGAATTCATATTTCCTGCCTTCAGTCGAATAAATATCTATCTGCGCCGGGAGATTGCTTCCTGTGTTCTTTTCTTCAAACATGGTGTAAGGAACAATCTGAGAATATCTCAGGTTTCTTGTACGATAAGTGTCGAATATCCCACGTGAAAGCGATTTTGCATCGTTTCCTCCTGTCCATACATCCTCCCCTTTTTTACCAATGACTATCGCAGTGCCGGTATCCTGGCACCATGGCAGATCCCCTTTGGAAGAGACAACTGTATTCTTCAACATCATATAAGCGACAAAACGATCATTATCGGTTGCCTCCGGATCATCAATTATCCTTGCCAGTTTTTCCAGATGGGCCGTTCTCAGAAAAAAGGAAACATCCGAAACAGCTTCTTTAGCCAGCATTTCCAAAGCCGCCGGATCTACTTTCAATACCTTACGGCCTCCCTGGTCTATTACTTTTACATAATCAGAAGTTAGTTTTCTGTAAACAGTAGTATCCTTCTGTACCTGGAATGGTTTCTCATAAATAAATTCTGCCATGATCGCTTAAGTTTATTAACTGGTAATTAATCAGGGATATATATAAAAATATCTAAATATCCCTATATCAAAGATAATAAGAATTATACAATCGCTGCAATAAAATGAAAGGTATGATCATCCGGATGGTGTTCCGGCAATGAGAAAAATAATAAAAACCGGTATTATTAAGATAAAAAGGTAACTGAAGGATTACAGGAAAACTGAAACTATGCAGGTATAATTTTTTTTACCTTGTTTCCGGTAAGAGCTCATAATAATTCGGATAATACACATTTCCTGTTAGCCCTGATACCTTTGTCGGTCATCTTCAGGTCACAACATTCAACATATTCATCATGCTGAAATACAAGGTAATAATTATTTTCCAGTGCCCTGTTCAGTAGTCTTTCTTTTTCAGCTATACTTTTAAGAGATTCTATATCGTAGCTCATATTCCAGATAAGAGGAAGATGTGATATTGTAGGTATCAGATCGCCGGTATAAACAAGAGTCTTATCCCCGGTGTTAAGAACCGGTATCATCAGCCCCGGGGTATGACCATAGCACATCATAACAGAAAATCCCGGGAAAAGTTCTTCATCATCGTCATCCACAAGGTTGAGCTGTCCGCTGTGACCAATAGGCAGGATATTTTCTTCGAGAAATGAGTCTGCCTCTCTTGGATTATTGGCCACTGCCCATTCCCACTGTGTACGGCTTATATGGTGAATGGCCCTGGCGAAAGTTAATTTATATGCCCCCGTTTCATTATCCCTGTATACAGCACCTCCGCAATGGTCGGCATGCAGATGGGTAAGGAACACATCTGTTACATCTTCAGGTCTGTATCCTCTGTTTTTAAGTCCCTGAACCAGGCCCTCTCCTCCGTGGAGATATACGTGACTGAAAAATTTCTCATCCTGTTTATCGCCCCAGCCTGTATCAATCAAAATTATATGTCCTCCGGTCTCCACAATAAGAGAGCGCAGGGAAAGGACTATAAGGTTATTTTCGTCGGAGGGATAATTACGCGACCACAAAACCTTTGGTACCACACCGAACATAGCTCCTCCGTCGACCTTGAAATCAGCAATATTAAATAACTGTACCTTCATCTGAATCATGTTTACATTGCAATTATACGCATTCCGGTATCCAAAAAGAAATTTATCATTATCATCTTCTCCTTCAGGATATCCCTTTGATATTATATATCAGAGATTTCATTATGATTTTTAAACAACCGGCATGCATTAATGTTTTGAACATGGCCAGTCGTGGTTTTTTATAACGATATTTTATAATACCTTGTCGGTTGATAATTGATATTAACCATAACCAAAAAACCATATCTGATGAAAAAGATTTCCGTTGTTTTTTCAATCCTTTTCCTGGCTTCCGGCCTGATGGCTCAGACAGGAAAGGTATTTGACAACCTGTCGATGACAAGCAAAATACTTAAAATGGACAGGAAATATGCGGTATACCTTCCTCCCGATTATGAAACATCGCAAAGGAGTTATCCAATACTTTACCTGCTTCACGGGTACGGAGATGATCAGACAGGCTGGATACAGTTCGGGGAGGTATTAAGGATAGCCGATGAAGCAATCAAATCTGGTAATGCCACTCCTATGGTTATTGTAATGCCGGATGCTAACACAGTACACAGGGGATATGTTAATGATCCTTCCGGGGAATGGCGCTATGAAGATTTCTTCTTCCAGGAGTTCATGCCATTTATTGAGAAGACCTACAGGGTTAAGGGAGAAAAACGCTTCAGGGCAGTAGCAGGTTTGTCTATGGGTGGAGAAGGAACCTTCATATATGCACTTCACCATCCGGAATTGTTTTCAGCAGCTTGTCCCCTGAGTGCTGCAACGGGGCCGGAATCAATTGACAAGATGAAGGATTATGTACTATGGCCCGGAGTTGACAAAATTGCGGATAAGGACAAAGAATCCTATTTCAACAGGAACAGTGTCATATACCTCGTTAACAACATGCCTGATGATCAGAAAAAAGCTGTAAGATGGTATATCGACTGTGGCGATGACGACTTCCTTTATAAGGGCAACTGCCTTGTTCATATAGCCATGAGGGAAAAAGAAATACCCCATGAGTACAGGACGCGTGACGGAAGTCATACATGGGTTTACTGGCGGACTGCATTACCGGAGGTCCTGCATTTCGTATCGATGGGGTTCCACCAGTTCTGAACAAAGCAGGTTACATGGATACATCAGAATGAGGAATAGACGACTTACGTGAAGTAAGCATGAACATTATCCTCATTGCAAGCCTTATCATCTGATATGATATCCAGTCGATAACCTGGAAGAGCCATGTTCTTCGCTTACTGTATTCACTGAAGGTAACCTGGTGACAGTCTTTCTTTATTATATTGAGCAGGATTTTTTCGAATATCCCCGCAAAATCATGGTCGAAGATATCTACATTTGTCTCCACACTGCCATAATCGCTAAGGTGGTTCATATTATAGCTGCCTATTGTGCTCCAGTTGCCATCGGCCGTTGCCACCTTGGCGTGCAAATTTGAAGGCAGGTATTCATATATTTTTATATTGTTCCGAAGAATAAAATCATATAGGAAGTTTGTGGCTCTCTTAAAGACAGGAGCATCTGATTCAGCTGCAAGCACAATTTTTATATCCACTCCCCTCCGGCTCGCATTCCGCAACAGTTTCCTTTCATTTCTTCCCGGAAGGAAATAGCTGGCAAAAATAATTATCCTGCTCCCTGCATGTTTGATTGCGGACCTGTAACTCTTAAGTATCTCTATTTTATTGCGATACCAGTTATTCTGAAGTACCTTAACATTAACATCTTCTGGAAAGATAACAGGATGGTGAACAGTCTCATGCGAGCGTTCTTTCCTGGAAATAAATGCTTTATTCCAGAGCCGCTTGAGTATAAAAAGGGTATGTGCACATTCAGGTCCTTTTATCCTTACGGCAAAATCGAGCCATTCCATGTGCTCAGGTGTTCCATGGTAGCGGTCAGCCACATTCATACCTCCTATAATAGCCACCTCCCCATCGGCCAGCAAAACCTTATGATGAAGACGCAGGCTAAGCTGAAAACCTTTTGTGATGAATGCCGGTGAGAACATTCTGAAACTAATACCTGCTTCTTCAACTGTGCTTCTCAGGTTTCTGGAAAAGCTGCTGCCCCCGTAAGCATCAAGCAGGAAATAAACTTTCACCCCTCTCCCGGCTGCCCTTACAAGAGCATCCACAAACCTTCTCCCTGTAGAATCATCATCAACAATATAAGTCTGGAAATGGATGAAGTTTTTTGCTTCATTAATAAGCTCTTCACAGGCATCAAAATAACTACTGCCACTGCGAAGGAGTTCCACTGAATGGCCTCCTTTGTATTCATGTCTGGATGTAACCTTCATCTGCCTGTTAGCTGTACGACCCTTTCACAAATATATAATTTTAAATAAGAAATGAGCATTTCGGTCTATACATCCTGAAACATGACTTTACCGGAATATTCTGATCCTGACTGGTCCAAACGACAGGAACAAAAACTCCTGCCTTTGGTAATTAAACCTGTCAGATGAAATGCATCTGTTAGTAATAACGGTTATTCAGGATTTGTTGGGCAGGAATTTGTAACTTCGCGAACGGATAAATTTTAATAACCATGAAGGTGCATCCGGGTATGCGATGTATAATAAAAATATGAGAGTTCACTTTATTGCTATTGGCGGGGCCGTTATGCATAATCTCGCAATAGCGTTGCATAAAAAAGGTTACCGGGTAACGGGTTCTGATGATGAAATATTCGAGCCATCAAGATCCAGACTTGAAAGCTTTAACCTGCTTCCGGAAAAATTCGGCTGGCACCCTGAAAATATAACTGAGGATATCGGGACAATTATTCTCGGGATGCATGCCAGGTCGGACAATCCTGAACTAATAAAAGCACGTAAGCTGGGAATCAGGATAATGTCATTCCCTGAGTACCTGTATGAACAGACAAAAAACAAAAAGAGGATTGTTATTGCAGGAAGCCATGGTAAAACAACTACTACGGCTATGATAATGCATGTATTCAAGTCGCTGGATATGAAATTTGATTATATGGTCGGTTCTCTTATTGATGGCTTTGATACAATGGTTGGATTATCAGACGAATCTGAAACAGCCGTTTTTGAAGGAGATGAATATCTTACCTCGCCTCTCGACAGAAGGCCCAAATTTCACCTGTACCATCCGGATATTGCAGTTCTTAACGGGATTGCCTGGGACCATAAAAATGTTTTCCCTACGTTTGACAACTACCTGGAGCAGTTCAGGATTTTCACCGGCAAGATTGAAGATAAAGGCACTCTTATATATTATAAAGATGATAGCGAGGTGAAAAAGATTGCTGAGCAAACAGGAGAAAATATTAAAAAAATACCATATGGCATTCACAGCTTTCTACAGGACGAAACCGGTTTCTATGCAACAAAAGATGAGTTGAAGATCCCTCTTCAGATCTTCGGGGAACATAATATGCAGAACCTGTCTGCGGCAAGGGAAGTATGTATTGCAGCAGGTATTGACGAAAAAGACTTCTACAGTTCCATAAGTAACTTCAGAGGTACTGCAAAAAGGCTTCAAAAACTTGTGGAAAATGAAAAGGGAATAATTTACCTCGATTTTGCCCATTCTCCTTCAAAAGTGAAAGCAACTGTAGATGCCGTGGTTTTAAGATATCCCGGCCGGCAGGTAATAGCCTGTCTTGAATTGCATACTTATTCAAGTCTTAGCCGCGATTTTCTTCCTCAGTACAGGGATACAATGAAAAATGCTGCATACGCTTTCGTATTTTTCAATCCCCATGCCATACAAATGAAAAAACTTGAACCCCTTACCAAAGAATACGTGGAAAAAGCATTCGGTGGTTCAAATTTGGTTGTCCACAACAGCAGTTGCGAACTTATTTCTGATATTATCGACAGGGGATTCAGCAAACCTGTTTTCCTGTTTATGAGTTCAGGTGATTTTGACGGTTTTAGCCTGTCGCGAATTCTTGATTAATAAATCATTTAATGAACCCACCCTTTTTTAGCCAAAAATATTTTGCAGATACAAAAAAACATCTTTTCTTTGCATCCTCATTTTAAAGTTCTTTGCATGGTCCATTCGTCTAGTGGTTAGGACGTCAGGTTTTCATCCTGGTAACAGGGGTTCGATTCCCCTATGGACTACAATTTTTATTAATTTTGAAGATTATAAAATAAAGGCATGGCAAATCACAAGTCATCAGAAAAAAGGATCAGGCAGACTCAGACAAGAAGAGAGAGTAACAGGTATTATGCAAAGACAATGCGTAATGCTCTGAAATCAATACGTTCCACCACTAATAAGGAAGAAGCGGCCGATATGTTGCCAAAGCTTACTTCCATGCTCGACAAGCTTGCAAAAAAGAATGTCATACATAAAAAGAAAGCTTCCAATCTGAAGTCATCCATAACAAAACATGTAAGCAGCTTATAAGTAACAAAATATACAAAAGCAGAAGAGGGTGTCTCAAAAGGACACCTTCTTTTTTATCTTTTCATTCGACTGCGTCGAGCTCTGCCTCGCTCCGGTTCTTTTGTTCGTCAAAAAAGGACCGAGCAATAACAATATATTAATGACTATTATTCATAGGCTTTTAGGAGCTCAGCGAAGCTAAACGAAACAAAGAAAAAGCCGTCTCAATCACTTATGAGACGGTCTCTTTTTATTTTGAAATACAGAGGTCATTTCTTATATTGCATCTGCATTTCTAATTATCTCGCTGCATGTCACTTAAAATAACCGAATGGGCTGTTGAAGACAGACCCAGGGAAAAACTGGTGAGGAAAGGCATTTCCAGTCTCAGTGATGCTGAGTTGCTGGCCATTCTTATTAATTCCGGAACCAAAGATAAATCGGCCGTTGAACTTGGACGCGAACTGCTGGGTATGGTCAGCAACAATCTCAACAGCCTAGGTAAACTTAGTATAAACGACCTGACAAAACTGCATGGAATTGGGCTGGCCAGGGCAGTAACCATAGCTGCCGCCTTGGAGCTGGGAAGGAGGCGGAAACTCTCTGAAGTATCTGAAACGAGCCAGATAAAATGTTCAGGAGATGCGGCTGAGATATTCCACCCTCTGCTGTCCGATCTCTCCCATGAAGAATTCTGGATACTGTTTCTGAACCGATCGAACAGGGTGATAAGCAGGATGAAACTAAGCCAGGGAGGTATAAGCGGAACTGTGACTGACATAAGGATTATAATGAAAAAAGCCGTTGAATATCTCGCATCCGGTATAATAGTATGTCACAATCATCCGTCAGGAAACCTGAATCCCAGTGAATCAGATTCAAAAATAACGATGAAAATTAAAGAGGCAGGAAACCTGATGGACATACAACTGCTCGATCACCTGATAATATCAGGAAAAGATTATTTCAGCTTTGCTGACAATGGCCTTCTGTAGATTATACATTCAATACACCTTGTTAACCCTGCTATTATCCCTGCAAGAGTCAAGTAGTGTTTTTATCGTCGTTTTGAACACAGGATGGACAAACGCGGATTCGATCTCTGCAAGCGGTATTAGAACAAATTTCCTGTCACATATCAGGGGATGAGGAATTACAAGGTCTTCAGCAGCAATCACTTCTTCACCATAGAACAGAATATCAATATCCATTATCCTCGAGACATACCTTGTTTTTCCCCTCTTCCTGCCAAGTTCTGACTCAATTAAATGAACCGCATCGAGTAAGTCATATGGCGACAGTTCAGTTTCGACCTTTACCACCATGTTCAGGAAAAGTTGTGATGATTCAAACCCCCAGGGATCCGTCTCATATACCGATGAAGAGCTGATCAAACGACCTGCTTTTTTTTCAATGAGTTCCAGTGCATTAGACAGGTTGTTTTCCCTGTTGCCCTGGTTAGTACCTATACCCAGATATATTATCTCCATATTCAATTATTCACAATGATAAAAGTATTAAATAGATATATATACCTTTACATAATCAATCTGATTTTTCATATATTTAATATTTTAATAAAAGGTTCCTGATTATGAAAGATTTTCTGAAATACACGCTGGCAGTAATTACAGGGATAATACTTGTATCAATCCTGTTCTTCGTAATATTACTGTCGAGCCTGAGTGCAATTGTCTCTTCCGGCAACAAACCCGCTTCAATTAATGAAAACTCCGTACTCGTGCTTAAAGCAGGTGCTACAATACCCGACAGGGGCAATGACAATCCAATTGCTGGTGTCGATATCTTCAATATGACTCTTACTCCCACTCCAGGGTTAAATGATATATTGAATAACATAAAAAAGGCAGCTTCTGACTACAAGATAAAAGGCATACTTATTGAGAACGGGCTTCTTTCTTCAGGATGGGGAACAACAGAAGAAATCAGGAATGCCCTCGAAAAATTCAGGGCATCCGGTAAATTCATAATATCATACAGCGATTATGTCCTTACACAGGAATGTTATTATCTCTCAACAGCAGCCGATAAGATCTACATTAATCCCTCTGCCATGATTGATTTTAAGGGTCTAAGCAGTGAGGTGATGTTTTATAAGGATGCCCTCGACAAGCTGGGAGTACAGGTACAGGTAATAAGACATGGCAGATTCAAAGGTGCTGTTGAGCCCTATATGCTTGATAAGCTGAGCAAGGATAACCGCGAACAGATAAAAGACTACACAGGATCTATCTGGAATCATGTTCTGAAGAACATATCGCAATCGAGGGATATACCGGTCGCAAGTCTTAACACAATGGCTGATAATCTCGATGGCACAATTGCTTCTACTGCACTGGAGAATAAGATGGTTGACGGACTAGTTTACCGTGATGAGCTTATTGATACACTCAAATCATTGTCGGGGATCTCATCCGACGATGATCTTAATATGGTGTCGATGACAAAATATTCAAATGTCCCCGACCAGGTTAAAGCAGAATATACAAAGAACAGGATATCCGTGATATATGCTTCAGGCACCATTGTAACAGGAAAGGGAACAGATAATAACATAGGTGGAGATTATTTCGCCGGTATAATACGTGGCGAAAGGAAGGATTCAAATGTAAAAGCTATTGTTCTTAGGGTGAATTCACCAGGAGGAAATGCAATAGCGGCAAATATTATGTGGAGAGAGCTGGAGCTGGCGGCAAAAGTAAAGCCGGTAGTCGTATCTATGGGTAATTATGCAGCTTCAGGCGGATATTTCATTTCGGCACCGGCAACAGTTATCTATTCCGATCCTACAACAATATCAGGGTCTATTGGTGTCTTTGGCCTTCTCCCGGAAGCTAAAAAACTGCTCGGTCAGAAATTAGGCATAACAACTGACGTTGTAAATACAAATACGCATTCTGATTTTCCTTCGGTATTCAGGCCTCTAACAACGTACGAAAGAGACATTATGCAGACCAGTGTGGAAAATACATACAGCGACTTTGTTGGAAAAGTTGCAGAAGGAAGAAAGATGCAGGAAAAATCCGTTGACAGTATCGGCCAGGGAAGGGTCTGGAGTGGCCTCAGAGCACACGAGATAGGCCTTGTAGATTCGATAGGCGGACTGGAGGATGCTATAAAAGGAGCTGCACAGCTTGCAGATATTGTAACCTACACAATAAGGGAACTGCCTGTACCTGTCGATCCCTATACCAAACTGCTGACACAGCTCACAGGCGATGTGAGGATGAAGATTATCAGGAAAAGTCTCGGGGAATCATACAGGTACTTTGACATGGTTGAGGAGATTAAAAATATGTCAGGCATACAGGCAAGGCTTCCTTATTTTATTGAGATTCATTAAATAATGGTTAAGAAAAGACACATCCTTTTATATCCATTATCACTGCTTTACGGTTTGGCTACCTCTGTAAGAAATTTTCTTTATGATAAGGAAATACTCGCATCAAAAGAATTTGACCTGCCTGTATTATGTGTGGGCAACATCACTGTTGGAGGCACAGGCAAAACACCGCATACCGAATACCTGGTCGATCTGCTTATAAGGAATAACTTCAGGGTCGCCACTCTTAGCAGGGGTTACAAAAGAAAAACAAAGGATTTCCGGATCGCTGTACCCGGGTCGGGAGTAAATGAGATTGGTGACGAGCCTTTGCAGATCTTCAGTAAATACCCGGGTATTACTGTGGCTGTCGACAGAAAAAGAGTAAATGGTGTTAAGAAGATACTGAAGGAAAAACCTGATACTGACGTAATAATTCTCGATGACGCATTCCAGCACAGGAAGATAACCCCGGGATTTTCAATACTTCTAACGGATTATGACAGACTAATTGTATATGATTATATGCTCCCTTTCGGGAATCTGCGTGAGAGTGCTTCCAACATGCACAGGGCCGACATTATACTTGTTACCAAATCACCTGAAAACCTTTCACCGATACAAAGAAGACTTATAGTAAAGGAAATGGAAAAGGCTCCTTACCAGAATCTTTATTTCACAACAATTGTTTATAAAGATCCTCTCCCCGTTTTCGGACAGGAAAATGGTTGTCCCACTCTGCTTGCAGAAGAACCGGAGGATTGTGACATTTTACTTGTAACAGGAATAGCAAACCCCGATCCCCTGAAAAAATATCTCGCAAATAAAAACAGAAAAATTGTACACCTTACATATGCCGATCACCATAACTACAGTGAAGATGACCTTAAAGAAATAATAAATGCCTGGAATTCACTCAAATCGTCTGTAAAATATATAATAACCACCGAGAAAGATGCTGTCAGGTTTCGGGAATTTAGTAATATTGCAGAATCGATAAAAACAGCCTTTTATTATATTCCTGTCGGCATAGATTTTCTTAACGACGACAGGGATGAATTTGATAACCTGATAATTGATTATGTTAGAAAAAATAAAAGAAACAACAGAGTTTCTGAGATCTGAAGGCATCATTGATCCTGAAGCCGGGATTATACTTGGTACCGGATTGGGAGAGCTGGCATCTAAAATTGAGAACAGTATAGAGATTGATTATAAGAACATCCCCAACTTCCCCGTATCAACAGTTGAAGGACATGCCGGCAAGCTGATCTTCGGCGATTTCGGAGGCAAAAAGATTCTTGCCATGAAAGGCAGGTTTCATTATTATGAGGGATATGGTCCCGGGCAGGTTGCTTTGCCGGTGAGAGTGATGAAATATCTGGGTATTAAGTCCCTTTTCCTCTCGAATGCTGCCGGAGGGGTAAATCCAGATTTCCGTATTGGCGACATCATGATAATTCGTGATCATATAAACCTACTCCCAAACCCTCTTCTCGGTCCTAATGATGACCGGATAGGTCCGCGTTTCCCGGACATGGGGGAAGCCTATGATAAGAAACTGATTGAAAGGGCGGCTGAAATTGCGGAATCAAAGAGTATCAGGGTTCATACCGGGGTCTACCTTGCGACATCGGGTCCGACATTTGAGACACCTTCGGAATACAAATATTTTAGAATAATTGGTGCTGATGCAGTTGGAATGTCGACAGTCCCCGAGGTTATCGTGGCGAGACATATGAGGCTGCCATGCTTTGCTGTAAGTGTTATCACCGACCTTGGCGTGGAGGGTAAGATTGAGTATACTACTCATGAGTCGGTCCAGATGGAAGCTGCTAAAACGGAAGCACGCATGACTGCGATAATGGATGATCTTATAAGGTCCCTTTAGTTATTGTTATCTGCTTGTTAACCATAAAGAGTCTCAAAGAGCTTCACAAAGGACACCAAAGCCTTTAAATATATTGCATTGTTATTGAAATAATTAACCCCTTCTGTCTTTATTACACTACGTCACAAATTGCAAAATGCCATTGTGATCCTTAGGGCTATCCTTCGTGTACCTTCGCGGTTAAATGGTTTTTTATAAAGCAGTCATTTCCTTACTACAGAGCAGACTTTTTTGAACCTCTCCGTTTTTCCATCTTCATTATAGATTGTTGCGAGAAGGATATAAATCCCGTTCCTTACATATGATCCATCATCAGCAGTACCATCCCATGACAGAATTGCCTCCTGTCCTATCAACAGATTCCTGGCAATTCTTTTCACATAACTTCCCGCCTCATCAAAGATCTCAACAGAAAGCACATTATCGCTTCCATTCATCCGAACCATTATTTCCAGGAAATCATCATTCCCGTCACCATCGGGAGTTATCATTGTTGAAGAAAGGCTTATTACATCCTTTTCAACAGGAATATCTGTCATTACAGAATTAGGAGCACCCGGAGTTCCCCACCCTGCAATTCCGGCAGCAGAATGCCAGTTTGATTTATCACCTGAGGCACTTCCCGGCACAGCTTTCTCCAGCGATACACCTTCATCATCAGATAAAAGCTGATTATGCATCTTATCAGTATAAAGAACCTCATCCACCAAACCGAGCCTGCGGCTGAGGAGTATGAGATGACCGCCTGCATCGGGCATTGAAGGCATAGATTCAACTGCAAACAACTTATCAGGGTCTGAAGAAAAATAGCGTTGCAGAATTTTTTCCCTGTCTGTCGAAAAGGCAAAATAATTACCCGGAAGAAAACACCTGTTGTGATCTGAAAGGGCGAAAACGCCGGAAGTATCTCCTGTATCATCATTTACAGAAGCAACTACCAATCGTGCCAGGTCAGTAATATTTCCCGAAGCATTGTACACTTCAATAAAATCGGGATCGCCGGGAAAAGGATTAAAGAGCAACTCATTGAATAGTATGTCATGAGAAGCTGTTTCCTCCGGGATACCAAAAAGAAAATCTTTTTTTTCAGCAGGGTTACCAGATAGGTCCTTAACATCGTTGCTTAGCTCTATTTCATAGGTATTTTTTTCTTTCAGTTCACTATTAAGTGTAACAGTATATTCCCTGCAGAGAGGGTCCGAAACCGTGGCAGCAGCTATGTCAGCACCACTAATACTGAGCCATTCAGCATTGTTCCCGGGAACGACAGGCTCCCTGAACGACAGCCTTATAGTTCTGCTATCAATCGGGAAAGCATTATCAATCCCGTAAAAAAAGACATCAGGGTTATAAGCGGCAACCGAGTTTATTACTCCCGGCGTTCCTCCTGACCAGCCGGTACTCGCCGTCCAGTTCTTCTTCCCGGAAAATGGAAAATCAGTATCAATCATTTCCAGTGACCATCCTCCCGAGGATTTAAGATCGCTCTGGTACCATGAACCGGCATATTCCACACCATGAATAAAAACTCCGTTGCTGTCTGACAGGCATAGAATTTTCCCGGCATCGGGGAGAACCGGAAATGGTTTGACCCCCAGTGTCATTCCATAGCTACTCAAAGAGGCAGTATCCTGTACGGAACATAAGATCAGTTCTTCTCCCGGTGAAATTACACAGGAAGGCAGCAATACAACCTGGCTGCCAGATAATAAAGACCAGTTCTTTAAATCAAAGGGAAACAGCGTCCTGTTAGTCAGTTCAATATACTCCGAAACGGGAAGGGACACTGCCGGTTCAGGATCTGCCATTATCTCCGATATTATCACATCCCCGGCTTCCGGCCAGAGAACATTAAAAGCAACAGTTTTATCGGTATGGCAGTTACCATTATTGTCGCAAAGGTTTCGTATAAGCATGTGGTTTTCAGCCTTATTCCTGAATTCATTATTAAACTCAATAACCCATTGCAATGAACCGGTCCGGGTTACCTTTATTGCTGGAGTTTCATTACTGTTCAACAGGAAGTTACCCGGATCAGCGAATCCTGCCAAAGGCTCCTCATCCAGTGATAACAACACTTGCCTGTGTCCGCATGTCTTACAGCCTGTGACTGATGGGGGGCTGTTATCATCATGAAATACTCCTGTTATACTGAGATCGTCGAACCAGAGTAGCCTGTCGCATGATGAAGTATACCTGTACATAATTATAAAGCTTCCGGGATTAACAAGGTCGGGATCATATCCTGAGGATTGGTCTGAGATACTGCCATTACAACATTCAACAAGCATATCCCATACGCCGCCAGCAGACCTTGTAACGGAGATACTGGCAACACTGTCTGTACCAATATCATTCTGCCAGTTGAGATGGCTTTCAACCACAGCTTCAGCTCTCCCGTCGTTTACCTTCCATACCCGCAGTGTATCGTCATAGCCTTCAAGGTTCACTCCGGCTGCAAAGCCATCGATATTTCCCGGCTCAGTACCGGCCGTATCATCTGCGGCAAGAAGAAAAACCACCCAGCTATTTGAAGCAGACGGGGAATACCCGTACCTGATTAAAAAATCCCATTTCGTAGTACCTTCATCAATATGAAGATTGGACAGTGGCAGTGATATTAAGTCAGATGAAGCCTCGTTGTTATCAAAAACATGATGAAGTGATGCCTTTCCGGATAAGGGTGATAATGTATCAGCCATCCATCGCCCGGAGGGTATCTGCGTCCAGTTTCCGGTGTTACCGGCTTCAAAATTCTCAAATACCTGACCCTTTGCCAGCAGTGGCAAAAAGACAAACAACAAAATAACTTTTTTCATGCAGCGGGTCGGATTGAAAAAAAAGTTAATTTTGACCCGTTTTTAGTCAGTATAAATTTATTAAATAACTAACATTAATCCAAACAAATAACTGATGAACACAGATAACGGCAATGCGGGATAACGCGGAGCTGTTAACTCAGAAAAATATAAACCAGTATTAATAGAGACTCATAAATGAAAACAGCTGTTGTTGGAGCTACCGGCATGGTTGGCCGGACAATGATTAAAGTTCTTGAAGAAAGAAATTTCCCTGTTACTGAACTTATCCCTGCTGCATCGGATAGATCGGCGGGTAAGGAAGTAATTTTCAGGGGAAAACCGGTTAAGGTTGTTACTGTTAAGGAAGCTGTTGCAGCTAAACCTGAATTCGCCATTTTCTCAGCCGGTGCTTCGGTATCAAAGGAATGGGCTCCTCTCTTTGCAAGTGAAGGTACTGTTGTTATTGACAACTCTTCTTACTGGAGGATGGATAAGGATGTTCCACTGATAGTACCTGAGATCAACAGCGACGTAATAAAGAAAGGGAACAGGATAATAGCAAACCCAAACTGTTCCACCATACAAATGGTAATGGCACTGGCGCCACTCCATAAGAAGTACAGGATAAGGAGGCTTGTCATCTCCACATACCAGTCAGTTACCGGTACCGGTGTCAAAGCAGTTAAGCAAATGGAAAATGAAAGGCTGGGGATCAAGGGTGATATGGTTTATCCTTATCCAATAGATATGAACTGTTTCCCACACGGAGGATCCTTCCAGTCCGACAGCTACACCACTGAAGAACAGAAACTCGTGGATGAAACGCGCAAGATTCTTCGTGATCAGTCGATACAGGTAACTGCAACTGTTGTCAGGATCCCTGTTGTAGGAGGCCATTCAGAAGCTGTAAATGTGGAATTTGAAAATGAATTTGATATTAATGAAGTTGTAAACCTGATAGGCGGATTCCCCGGGAACACCGTATATGATAATCCTTCTGAGAATATATACCCGATGCCAATTATGGCTCATAACAGGGATGATGTTTTCGTGGGGAGAATAAGGCGCGACAATTCCAGGGAAAAGTGTCTTAACCTGTGGATTGTATCAGACAATATCAGAAAGGGAGCAGCGACAAATGCGGTACAGATAGCTGAATATATGGCTTCCAACAGGCTTTACTGATCTCCTGTCTCATAGAGGAACTCGTTATATGGATACCTTTTCACATGTAACTTCCTGACTTCTTCGTAGAGCAGGTTACGTAATTCTTCCACATTCTCTTTTAACCTGGCCGAAACAAAAACAGTGTTATGATATTTATCTGCGGCCATCCATGTCTTTTTAAGATCATCGAGAGAATAATTCTCTCTCTGGTAGGGAGTCAGGTCGTATTCATCCTTTGCCTGGTATGAGAAAATATCGATCTTATTAAAGACAATGATTGCAGGTTTATTATGTGCTTCCAGCTCTTTGAGCGTCTCATCCACTACCTTAATCTGATCTTCAAAGCCGGGATGGGACACATCAACAACATGAATGAGAAGATCTGACTCCCTGACCTCATCAAGAGTTGATTTAAATGATTCGACAAGGTCGTGAGGCAGTTTCCGAATGAAACCTACAGTATCTGAAAGAAGAAAGGGAAGGTTTTTAATAACAACCTTCCTCACAGTTGTATCGAGGGTGGCAAAGAGCTTATCTTCAGCAAACACGTCAGATTTACTTAAAAGATTCATGATTGTCGATTTGCCAACATTGGTATATCCGACAAGGGCTACCCTGATCATTTTACCCCTGCTCTTACGTCTTGTTGCCATCTGTATATCGATCTTTTTAAGCTGTTCCTTCAGTAAGGTTATCTTGTCGCGAATTATACGCCGGTCTGTCTCTATCTCAGTCTCCCCTGGTCCCCTCAGTCCGATACCTCCACGCTGCCTTTCGAGGTGCGTCCACATGCCTGTAAGTCTGGGCAACAGGTACTTGTATTGTGCAAGCTCAACCTGTGTACGGGCATGAGAGGTACGTGCCCTGCGTGCAAATATATCGAGTATCAGATTTGTCCTGTCAAGAATACGGCAACCCAGTTCTTTCTCAATATTCCGTATCTGCGATGGCGAGAGTTCATCATCAAAAACGGCTATATCAATATTATTTTCCTTTACAAAAAGAGATATTTCTGAAATTTTCCCCGAACCTACAAAGGTCCGCGGATTGGGAAACTCGAGTTTCTGGACAAATCTTTTAACGGGAACTGCACCCGCTGTTTCAGTCAAAAAAGAAAGTTCTCCAAGAAAATCATCCACTTCACGTTCATCCTGTCCGGGATATGAAATCCCTATAAGGATTGCCCTTTCCACAGGTACTCCGGTTTCTATCATTTATATTAAGACATAAGGCGTAAGACGTAAGACGCAGGGGTGTAAAATTGTAATGGTGTAACGGCGTAAAGGCACAACGGCGTAATGGCGTAAAGGCGTAATGGCGCAATGGTGTAATGGTTTAAAGATCAAATAGAGAAATCCCTGTTCGCTACCCATTCCTCACTTCTCACTATTTACTTTTAACTTCTAACTACTCACATAATAAATCTCCTGTCGCTGTATATAGCACCCCTTATTGCCTTCTTAAGCGATTCGGTACAACGCACAACCATTTCGATATCACTTGGGAAGGGCACGACAGAGGTTTTTGTTCTTTCAACCTGCTGGGCATTAAGAGCTCCGAGGTCACCGAGGGCCCTGGATGAAATATTTTCGAATGTCGACTGAGCTCCTATCGGGTCCTTTTTCAGCATTTTATCAGGGTTTGCCTGGATCAGTTCCACATCGCCGTCAATACGGCATGCTTTGGTTTGAATAGTTTCCACAAGAGCACACTGAAGAGTCTTGTATTTTTTTTGTTTAATGTCATTGCCCAGTGAGTCCTTCATCACGTTGCCCTTCTTGTCAAGCACATAGGTAAACCCATCTTCCACATCCCTTTTAATAACTGAATCTCTTTGAACAGTATTATCAGGACTTACAGCGACATTTTTAATTGTCACATTAATAAAATAATCGTATTCTGTATTACCATTCAGATTCTCGGTATAGAACTCAACCCAGTCGGAGTTGAGACTTGGAAAATCAAGTGCCAGCAGGTCGTGTTGGAAGTCTTCCGGGAATTTGATAAGAGATTTATTATCTATTGATACAAAGACTCTGCTCATTCCCTTTAGTCTGGCTTCCTGAATCATATTATCTATACCTTCATAGTCGCCTACATAATTCTTAGCCCTTACAAATTCGGCATAGGCCTGGCGGTAAGAATCCTTAAGTCCGCTTTTCATCAATTCAATACCATGGGCATAATAATAATCTGCTGCCTTCCTTTTGGCATTAACCATTTCAGGCATATAATCCACGTATGGAAAATCAACCGACCTGCCGTTTTCATTAAGAGGTGTTACTGACTTAACCAGAGCCTGCCTGTCACTTAGCCTTTTATAGACCAGGTATATTTCATCCCAGTTACCGGGTTTGTTTTCCATTTTCAGAAAACGCACTCTCTCATTATCCTGATCGTTAGCCACCTGGTACGACCTTGTAAGAATATCTATCTGCTTAGTATCGCCCGGATCCTTACGTAACTGTTTTACAGCCTTTGCGATAGCAGCATCATAATTTCCCCGCTGCAGTTGTTTCTTTGAAGAACCGCAGCCACCAAGCAATAAGGTTAAGATGAAAAAAAAGGGTACAACTTTTCTCATAGGTTTTAAATATTGATTGTTAAATAACTTCCCGGGTTTGCGGGTTAATAAACAAGGAATTTTTCACATCCATGCCTGTGCTACAATACTTTGACTGATTATATGCCGATAAAGGTAATAAAAACATGCAAAAAACAAATAGTGATATAATCTATCGGCAGGAAACATTTAAATCAGAAAGCAAAAAGAAGTGATATGGAATATCTTACCCTCACCGGATGCCCTCTTTGCAAACCCGGCGACCATTTGGGCGATGACTGGATAACCTTTACAGCTTCATTATCAATCAGCGGATCAACTCCCTTTACAACCGACACATGTGAAACTGATCCATCCTTCTCGACTATAAAAGTAAGGTAAACCCTTCCTTTAATCCTTTTTTCCACAGCTTCCTGGGGGTAGTTGGTTCTCATCTGCACCCATTGCCTGAATTTATTTATATCCCCTCCCCTGAATGAAGGCATCACCTCAACAAAAAAGAAAGGCTGATCGGATCCCTCACCTCCTTCTCCGGGTATTATATTATCGCCTGCACCACTTCCTGTTATTTCCTTTATATCAACATCTGTCTGATCAAGTGCTTCGTCTGCTGTTGGAAGCAGGTTCTCTATTGGTTTGACACTGTCGACGATCTCCGGCGGGATATACTTAACTATATCCTGGGGCCGTTTAGCGCCGGGAGGCGGGGGTGCAGGAGGTACAAATATCTGGTCGGCAGGTGGTTCAAAGTGATCCATGTTAACTGTCACATAACGACCGCCTCCTCCGAGAACACGGTCATTATGCCTGGATAATACAAAAGGAATAACTACAAGTGAACTGACAATCAGGGAAGCAATGATTATTGAAGCAAACACAACTCCATTATATTTCTTCCTGAGCTGATAAGCACCATATTCCTTATTCCGCTTTTCAAACAGCAGATCATCAAAATCAAGAACATGCCTAAGATTATCAAACATATATATGGTTGATTATGCCTGCTTAAAACCACTTAAAGGTAAAAGTGAATGATAAGAAGTACCTGCCCAAAATTTTTTCCTAAATCCATAATAAACAGCAGCCACAATTTGATACCCTGGCTGTATTATTAAACCTGTAATGTAACAGACGAGCAAAATTACTAAATAGTGTATTTATGCCAAAACAAATAATATACAGTTTTGTAAGTGTTTTATTATTTTCAATTTTTTCTTACATTTGGCATCACAATAATGGGGGTTTAGCTCAGTTGGCTAGAGCGTGTGACTGGCAGTCACAAGGTCACCGGTTCGATTCCGGTAATCTCCACATCCGCCCTCTGTAGCCTTGGCGAATGAGGGTTTTTTATTTTATTTATGCTGATCCTTTTTTTCAGCCCTTCCACGAGCCGGCGATAAGGCTAAATTTCCAGAATAAATCCTTTATTTTGCTTAACAGTTCCTTTTTTCATGGCATCCAGAAATGAAGACCTCAGCTTCTCACTCATCAGAGCTCTTTTTACGGGTGTGAGTCTAAGAAATCCACCAACTAATCCCTTCATCATTTTCTGGGATATTTTTTCCGGATTTCCAAAAATCTGATGTTGAAGTGTGCCGCGCTCCAGACATTGTAAAATGATTCTCTCAAAAGTTGTCTCAGGATGAATAACTCTCTCTTTCCGTTTGATTAATTTCAGAGAACCTGTTTTTGTACACTGTAAGGAACATACGCCGCACCCGATGCAGATTCCTGTATTTATTTTCGCTACTTTTCTTTTACGTGTCCCATTATCTCCTGCAGGAATCATTTCGATAGCATTTATCGGACATGCTTTCGCACATTTACCACACCCGTCGCATGTAACATTATTGACACTTGCAATAAAACTGGAAGTAACAACTGCGTTCGGATAACCAAACCTTGTAAGACCAAGCAGTACATTGCAGCAACAGCCACAGCACTGGCACAGGAAAGAGACATTATTCCTGACATTATCACAACTAAATACCAGACCCATTTCCCTTGACCTTGCAATATTTTCAAGAACCTGGCTCCTTGTTGCAGCTTTTGCAAAGTTGTGCTTTACCATATAATCTGTAGACTCTCCGAATGTAATACATGTATCCAGCGGAACTTCACATTTCTTTTCTCCGGAATGCAGCTTCTCATGACGGCAGGAACATAAACCAACAGCGAACTTCTGGTTTGATTCAACTAGCGACGTAGCCTTTTCATAATCCAGTACTTCGGTATAATCTGTTTCAAGTATTGTGCCTTCATGAGGCATGGTTCTGAGAGGAGATATCTGTTGTCCTGATCCAAAATTGATCTTAACTGATTTTTCATCGTTCATATACTCAGAAAAGAGTTTTGCCAGTTTTTTTGAATCAACATCAGGGCCCGTCCTCATCATTGTAAACTCAAAAATGCCGACAAACATGGGTGAGGGCATATAAAAATATCTGTCTTCTATCCATAAATCCATTACAAGCCCTTTATCACACAGGCTATCCAGGATGGATCTTAATTTGCTTTTTTCAATTCCTGCAGACCTGGCAATTTCATCAGAAGGAGACAGTGTATATGGCATACCTGCAACCAGTTGAGCTTCTTCAGGGGAATATAACTCCTTCAGTATATTATAAAGCACCTTATTCTTATTGACCCTGACTGACAGATTATCAAGTTTATCCCCAAGGCTTTTGTAAACATCTTTTCCAACTAAATGTCCCATATCATTCAAATATTTGTTAAACTCAGGATATTAAAAGAAAGATTTAGCAATAGCTCGTTATAAACATTATAAATCAACTTATAATGTAAAAATACATTTACAATAACCTTTTGTCAAATTTATTTTAATGGGAAGATGCCGGACGGGGATTTCAGAAAACAAAGCGCTTTTTATTAACAGGGATAATTAGTAGTCATTCGGTCGCCACTTTATGGTTATTCAATGGTTATTGGTTTTTATTATATGAATAATGATCATGAATGACTGCCGGAGGCCCTCCCGAAAGCTTTCGGGAGACCAAGAATGACATGGTTCCACACACGGCACCTAGAGATATTCCACAATTTCGTCAAGCGGCTTTCTTTCCCTTCTGGCAGGTTTCTGGTATCCATCCTCAGGATAACCAAGCGGGGTAATTGAATATACCTTAAAATTATCATCCAGTCCCAAAACTTCTCCAAGTATTTCAGGATCATAGGCTGCTATCCAGCAAGTTCCCACCCCTTCGTCTGTGGCGGCAAGAACAATATGAGTCATAGCTATTGCCAGGTCTGTCTCAAGTGAATTGTACCCGTCATATCTGCGTACCCATGCATGATTTTTTTCTCCTGTCACAACAAGCACATGGGGAGCATTGGCAAACCAATCCCTCCTGTAACATTTCCTTATCCTGTCAAGCATCTCAGGGGAAGAAATAACAAGAAATTTCCAGGGTTGCAAATTGCTCGCCGAAGGAGCCACACGTCCTGCATCCAGTATCTTTGCTATAATATCATGAGGTACCGGTTTGGCGGGATCATAATTACGTACACTCTCGCGAAGTCTTATTAATTCTGAATATTCCATCGGGTGTCTTTTTTCTAAGACCAAATTTAATGATTTTGAAATGATATAGAGGTACAACTTCTGTCCCGGCGAATGCAACTGGTAATATCTTTTATAAAAAAATTTCCTTTAGTATTTAAAATAGCTTGTAATAATCATTTTACATTTAATTATGCAATAAATTAAATATGTTAGAGGGAGTATATAAATAACCAATCAATCAACTGTTTCCGGAAGTCTGTTCAGGCAACGGTAATCAGTGGTTTAAAATTAAATTGTTGTTTTTGTTCATGTTTTTTAAAGTTTTCAGTCCTCCTCAACTATTAAAGCCCTTCATACATTCCATACAGGTCATGGAAGTAAACACGTCGGAAAATCGCGGCGGACACAAGATAGTACCTTATGGCTTTGCCGGTCTTATAATGCATTATAAGGATCCATGTCTTCAAACTGACGGGGTAAACGGTACAAGGGTTCTTCCAGGAATGTTTATTGCCGGACTTACTGATCAGCCCGTTATTATTGAAGGGCTGGGGAATATAGGAACCATAGCTGTAAATTTTTATCCTTCAGGGCTTTACCACTTTCTCAAAACTCCATCTCATGAACTTATAAATTTAACCGTCGATGCCGGGCAGCTATTGGGGCCTGGAACGGATCGTCTCATGTACGATATACAATCGATAACAGATATTACAAACAAGGTTAAAAGGGTAAACCATTTCCTTTTGGAAAGATTTACTGCCACGGTGATCAGAAGGAACTTGCAGATAGAAAATGCCCAGAATAAAATAATAATCAGCGGTGGCGATGTAAACATATCTGACCTGGCTGATAATGCCGGGATAAGTATATCATCCCTTGAACGAAATTTCAGGAAACAGACAGGTTTCACTCCAAAATATTATGCCAAAATAATGAGGTTCAACCATGTTTTCCGCTTATTACAGTCAGGCAAAAGCACTTCATGGCAGGACATTGTTTATGAATGCGGATATTACGATCAGGCTCACCTGATAAGGGAGTTTTCTGCTTTTACGGGAGAGACTCCGGGAGAATTCTTTTCAAACACTCATTTATCGGTTAGTTTCTATTCCGGGAAACATGCTAATCTTTAAATAGTCTGAATAAGCAAATGCCGATTTTTTACAATTTTCGGTATTACTGTCTGCTTATCTTGCAGCCTTTCATTGTTAAACCTAATCATTTCACTATGATGTTAGTAAAACGTATCTCTTTTTTAGCATTGATCCTTCTTGCGCTTATTGGCTGTGAGGATCAGACAAAGAATAACTCAAGCGGGCTTGAAGCATGTTTCACAACATCGCCTGAAGTTATTAATGCCGGGACAAGTGTTACATTCAGTTCTTCTTGTTCCAAAGCAGCCCAGTCGTATTACTGGGATTTCGGAGACGGGTCACATTCAACTGATGTTAATCCCGGCCATGTATATGCATCTGCAGGATTATACGATGTAGTTCTCATAGTAACTGACGCAGACGGGAATACCGCCACAAGGACATCCGGTCTTACAATTGCACCCTCTCTGGTAACGGAACATTCCGGTGTAATAGATGCTGATGAGACATGGGATGAAGGAATCCATCTGATTACGAGTACCGTTTATGTTGAAGGGGCAATACTGACTGTCAAGCCGGGAGCTGTTGTTAAGTTTCAGGAAGGGACATCTCTCATAATAGGACAGGGATATGACAACTCCGCAATGATAGCAGACGGAACACAGGATAAGCCGATTATCTTCACATCCAGTGCAGACATTCCCTCGCCAGGCGACTGGGACATGATAAGCTTTGACGACGGGGCAATGACAACATCTAGTATGACTTATTGCCAGATAAGTTTCGGGGGTGGTTACAGCAATTCAAGCTCTATGATAAACCTGGGATCCACATCAGTAACAATTGAAAACTGTGATATCTCATACAGTGCTTCTTCAGGGATCAATGTTGATGGTACCGGATATTTTGAATCATTTACAAACAACAGTATTGACAATTGTGCCAATTTCTCAATAAGGGTATTCCCCGATGCCGTATCAACTATAGGCACAAACAATAACATTGCCACCGGACAGGATATAGAAATAAAAAGCGGTGACTTTGATCTTGATAATGCAACATGGTTGAACCATGGAGTTCAGTATATTGTTACGGGAGACATATATATAGGAAATGGAACGGGCTCAACCCTGACTTTATCTCCCGGGGTTACTCTTGCCCTTGAATCGAACACAAGTATTTTGGTTGCCTATTCTTCAAGCTCTGTTGCAACTCTTATCGCGGTAGGTACCGCAACAGAACCCATAGTAATAACTTCGGCCTGGACAAACAAGGCTCCGGGCAGCTGGGACCGGATCGGCTTCTATAATGGTACAAGCTCCAATACTTCCCTTAAATACTGTAATATTGAATATGGTGGTGGTTACAGTTCATCGGAAGGAATGGTTGTAGTGGATAACTGCTCGATCACCATGGAGAACTGCGAAGTCAGCTACGCCGACAGTTACGGGATAAGAGCAGGCATCAAGGGATTATTCAGCTCATTCACCAACAACCACCTGCACGATAATAATAATTTTGCTATGAGTGTCTTTTCCAATAATGTTCACACAATCGGAGCAGGTAATAACATTGAAAGCACCATGGGTATTGAAGTAAATGGTGACACCTACGATCGTGCCGATGAGACCTGGCTTAAACAAACATGCCCATATGTTATTACAAGTACTATTTATGTTCAGAGCCCGACAACTGCCAAACTTACAATAGAGGCAGGTACTACAATAAAACTGGAGCAGCAGGGTGCATTCAGAGTGGGTTACAGTACAAACCAGTACGGGGTACTTGTGGCGAACGGTACTTCAACGGACAGGATTACCTTTACAACAAGTGCAGCCACCGGAAGTGAATCACCCGGACAGTGGGAAGGTATCTTCTTCGACGATGGTACAGCCAATGGTTCAGTACTTAACTATTGCGACTTTTCATACGGAGGCGGGTATTCGTCACAATCCGGACTGGTATCATGCCTGCAGACACCTGATGGAATACCAACCATCACCAATTGCACCTTCTCGTACTCAGAAGCATGGGGGTTATGGCTGGGAGTCGGAGTAAATCCTGTTCTTGACCAGAACACTTATTCAAACAACTCTCTTGGTGATGTTAAGATAAATTAGTTTTTACCTGTATTTTTAAATAAGCAGATTTTTCAGAAAGGACCGGACACTTTAAAACATGTCCGGTTCTTTTTTATCTTGATGTAAACCCTTCTATTTGTTACTGTCCTGTTTCTTGTGTTTCACAAAACCGCTTCTTTTAGCAGACCCCCAACCCTTTTTACCTCTAAGGGCTTCAATATTCCCTCTAACGGCAAAATATGTATGCATCGGGTAAAAGAAAGGTTCCACCAGTGCGGCGGCAAATAATTTCAGCACATCTCTTTTCTTCTTGTATTTATGAAAGGTGACCTCTTCAAACAATACCGCCCATGTTGACAGGGAGACGGCAAAGGTATACACAAAAAGAAAAAGCAGAAGATAAAGTGGCCAGTTAATAGAATGTAAGAGTATTAGGTAAATTGTATATAAAAACCCGGAAAAAGCAATTAAAGGTGCGAGCCATTCAAAGAAAAACCAGTAGGGGTATCCAAGGAGGCCTAGTCTTCCATACCTGGGGTTAAAAAACATCTTCCGATGAGCTCTTAATGACTCAACAAGTCCGCGTGTCCACCTTGTGCGCTGCTTTCTCATCGATTTGAAATCCGATGGTACTTCTGTCCAGCAGAGAGGATCCGGGATGTAAGTAACCTCATATTTCACATTCTCCTCTGCCATCTTCCTCCTCATACGAAGTACCAGTTCCATATCTTCCCCAACTGTTTTAATACTGTAACCTCCTGCTTTGATAACTGTTTCGCGATCAAATATTCCCATGGCCCCGGAGATAAGCATAAGTCCGTCGAGCTGGCTCCAGGCCATTCGTCCCAGAAGAAAGGCCCTTGTGTAATCAAGAACCTGTAATCGCGGTAGTATCTGCCGAGGAAGATGTATCTCCCTGATATGACCACTTTCAACATCGCATGAGTTTACAATTCTTATTACGCCTCCCGCTCCAATAACCTTTCTGTCCTTCTCCTCAAGAAAAGGTTTGACCAGCTTCAGTATCGAATCGGGCTCTATTATGGAATCTGCATCCACTGAAACAAACAAACTGCTCTTGCAAATATTTATGCCGGCATTTAATGAATCAGCCTTGCCTCCGTTATTCTTGTCTATCACTGTCAGCCTGTTGAAAGACGGATTTTTTGATTTATAGACGCCCCTGATCCTCTCACAGGGAATCCTGTAATCAAAGTAGTAATTGACTCTTGTCAGTTCATACTCATGTTTAATTTTTTCAAATGTGTCGTCTGTAGAACCGTCATTTACAAGTACAACTTCAAAATTATTATAGTACAGAGAAAGTAGCGTCCGTACATTATCTATTATAGTTTTACTCTCATTAAAAGCAGGGGCAATGATTGAAATTTTAGGACTCAGGGGGGACAACATCAAAGAATTAAAATTGACATAACTGTTTTTCCTCAGATATTTTCGAAGAGCAATAGCAGAAAATATCCCCAGTATCAGGTACGATCCGAAAAGGATGATCGTAAGTATGAAAATTATATTTGCAAAAATAAACTGCATTATCCTCTAATATATTCTTCTGTCAAGCACATGCCTGATAATAATATTGTAGTTTTTGTATTCCGATTTCATTAGTTTTACGAGTGCACTTATTCCTTCTTCTCCTATGTTTTCCATTGCTTTGGTGGCTTCTATCTGGAGTTGTACATCATCTTCCTTGTCGATAACAAGTTTCAGGAATCCTATCATAGACGGATCAGGCATTTTACCCAGCGATTTGATTATCTCCAGGCAGATATTATAATCCTGGTTTTTATACATACTTCTCATAACATCGCATGCAGTGCGCATATGCAGGTCTCCGGCGACCTGTACAGCCAGCTTCCTGACTGCCGCGTCGGGATGAAGAAGAACTTCTCTTATTTTATTTTCGGAGTCCATCTGTTTGAATTCCCTTATCATCCGCAGCGCAAACATTACGACGGTAGGATTTGTAGAATGAAGCCATACCTGGAAGGATGGAATTGGCAGGTCATGCTGAATAATAAGCTCATGAAGGGTTATCTGTTCCCACAACGAGAAAGGCCTTGTAAGATGTGTCAGAAATTCAAAAGGGTTATCATCACTAAGCCTTACAAGGGCTATCTGGGCCTCCATCCTGAGTATCTCATTTGATGAATTGAGAGCTTTATAGATAGCAGTGTTGGCATCCTTAATATCCATGAAAGCAAGCTCACGGAAGCCCTTTATTTTCTTATGCCACCTGTGATCATGCGCCCTGGCTATTGAGTCCCTGTCGAGGCCAAGATGCTTATAAAGGGTCAGCAGTTTTGCGCTGGCATCACCTTTTAAATTAACACTCACATCAATCAACTGGTCAATAAGTACCTGTCGCCTGTATGTATCGGACGCAATATCCCGAAATTCATCTGCTGTTGTATTCCCGTACAAATAGTCAATTATCATACTCTGGTATTTTTCAAGGAGAAACTGTTGTAACTTCTCCTCCTTTTCGAGCCTTTTCCTGTTAAGAAGTATTATGAAAAGAAGTATGAACATAATTGTAATAGAGCTCACAATAGCCACAATCAGAACATTGACAAATGATACTGATTTGCCGAAATAGTTAATCCTCTTAAGCCAGGGGCTGTCTCCCCTGATAAAAAATATTCTTCCTACGGAAGCGGCTGACTTTTTCAGTGTATCAATCACACCTGAAAAAAAACCGTCATCATTGAAAAAATCAGGTCTTATACAAAACCTGCTCAGGATCCCGTATATCAAAAGTGAATCAGACTGTACCAATTTCGAAGCTGAAGGTTTTGCCAGTGTGTCGGGTTTCTCCGGGGTATCTGGTACTCTGACTTTATAAAAGCCGTCTTCTCTAACAATAACTGCTTCTCTCCCCAGGTGCCCGGCAATTTTTTTCAGAAGAGCTTCAGCATTTGATTTTAACCTGAAGGCTCCAAGCTGAACTGAATATCTCGGATCTTTTACGGTGATAAATCCATCAGGAATGATCTTTGACAGTTCTTCCTTCAAACCAGGAACCAAATTCTTTTCAGTCTTTGACGGGGTATCCATACTCATTCCGTAAACCGGAACAGCAAATGGCAGAAGAAGGAATAATATGTACAGAGATGCATACTTCATTATTTCATTTTAATAGCGTATGTGAAGTTTATACCTCCTTCAAACCTGTTCCTCCAAGTATCCGCCCTGTACTCTTCCCTCGAGAAGCCTGCATTTAAGCGTAATACTATCCGTGATGATATTTGCTTATTATATGCCAGTCTAAGACTGTGTGCACTAAGGCGCATAAGATGCTCCTGTATATCAAAGGGTTCATCGGGAGCTGTACCTGTTCCAAGGGTCAGCTGCAGATAATCCTTATCATTAAGATATCGTCTTGCATTAAGATATGCCGATGCAGTAGGCCCGTTATCTTTGAAATATACAAATCCTTTAAGTGCAAACCAGTAGTTTGAAATATATTTTTCCAAAGCCAGATTTGCAATATAGAAATCACGGTTGAAATGGTAGTAATTTAATCCGGCTGATACGGCCCAGCCCGAATTTAATATCTGCCATAACTCCAATGCAGCCCGGTGTTTCGGGAAATAGGTACCCGGGCTGAATGCATATGATAAGAATGCATAGTTTTTATCGGAAAGATGAGGGTAAGCTTCGGCTTCAATTTGTATCTCAGTGGTATTATTCGCTTGTGCTGCACCTGATATCAGATTACCGGTATTAATACCTGCCGAAGCCGGACCCCAATTAAACCGGTGCCCTGCACCGGCACTGAAAACCTGCCAGTACCTTGAATACGGCTCCCTGAAGGTGTCGAAGGAATAACCGGCCCTGAGATCGGTTGATACGGGTGTATTATCTTTCGACCACAAAGTTATATCGCGACGGGCAGACAGTGCATCGAGGTTACCCGGCTCGGTCATCAGGAGTGTATCTATAACAGCTGCAGCATCCCTGTAGTCCTTCTGCCATGCAAGTATACGTCCGAGCAGTATCCTGGCATCTCCATACGAGGGATACATGTTAACTAGTTTCCTGGCTTCCGAGGCAGCCGTAGAATAATCACCACTGAAAGCAAGAGTACGTATACGTTGGAACTCTGCTTCAGGGTTGTGACTACCCTGGGCAACCAGAGGGACAATCCTGAAAAATCCAAGAAACAATAATGATATCAAATAATGATTTAAGAACCTTTTCATTTCCCTTCAGTAAGAATAGAATTGATCTGAAGTATAATATCTGCCGGATTAAAAGGTTTTACAATATAACCGCTAATGCCCAACTCCCCGGCTTGTTGCTGCATCTGCGGGTCGCTGAAGGCCGTAAGGACTATCACCGGTGTTTTTTGTTAAAGTTCGGACCTGACATATTGTATCAATTCAAGCCCGCTTCTGAAGGGCAGATGAATATCCACAATAATCAGGTCGTATACATTCTTACTTAAAAGCGTTAGTGCCTCCCTGCCATCCTCGGCACCTTCCAATTCAAATCCCTCTTTCTTAAGAATATAAGACAGAGTTGTTCTGGCCAGCCTGTTATCCTCGCAAATCAGTATTTTCATTTTATTTCAAACAACCTATCGTTCTTCTTCCTTAAAATCAGTCAGTCCCTTAATATAGGTTATTTGTCAAAATTGATCATTTTTGGCTGGCTTACCAAAGAAATAATAAGGAATTTGATAGCTAAACATATTTCGGTGATCAAAGCGGTACCAACATGTGATTAAACGGTTTATTGCGATAATCCGTATACAGAATTTGAGATTAGGTTGGACTTGTTAATGAATCACCTGTCGATCCATTTTTTAAACGCTGATACTTTATCGCGGCTTACAACAAATTGTTCATCCTCTTTTCTGTTCTTAATAGCAAGTTGCAGCCGGCTTGAGGAATAGCTGTTCATATATGATATTGAATCAATATTTACAATGCATTCACGGTTTATCCTGTAGAACTTTTTTGGATCGAGAATACCTTCAAGCTGTTCCAGTGAAAAGTCGAGTCCGTAGTCCTTCCCATTTGTATCATTCAGGAAGACACTGCGTTCGCAAATATGGAAATAACATATCTCTGATGCCGGTACAGACTTATACCTCTCTCCTATCTTAATAAGAAATCTCGACCTGTACTGGTTCCTGAATTCGTGAAGGAGCTGCCTGAAATCTCTTTTCAGGGGGTCATTATCAGCATAAAGCTTCCTGAACTTGGCCAGCGCTGTTGTAAGTGATTCTTCATCTATTGGCTTCAGAAGGTAATCGATGCTGTTAACCTTAAATGCCCTTAGAGTATACTCATCGAATGCGGTGGTAAAGATCACCGGTGTATCTACCCTGATGGTTTCAAAGATCTCAAAACAGAGGCCGTCATCGAGCTGGATGTCCATCAGAATAAGGTCTGGACCCGGCTCTTCTCGGAGTTTGTTAATCGTGTCTTCCACCGTCTCAACAACACCTGTAACATTAACAGAGCGGTCGATTTTTTTAAGGAGCCTCACAAGCCTGTCAGCTGCGGGCATTTCATTTTCTACAACAAGTATATTCATGGCAGTAAAGGTAATTTGGCAGTAAAAAAAGTTGCTGTCTCTTCGATAACCAGGTCGCGTCCGGAAATAATCCTTACCCTTTCACCTAGGTTTTTAAGCCCGATACGTGTGGATCTGACAGAAGATGCCATTTTCTGAAGATTATTCCGAACAACAACATAGTTGCCCTCAATGAATATCGATATTTTCAGGGGATGTTCTCTTGTAGCCATGTTGTGCTTTATGGCATTCTCAACAAGGATCTGAAGAGACACAGGTAGAATTGAATACTTTTCAGCCTCATCTGCATTAATCCCGAGAAAGACTTTCCCTGCATCGCGTATCCTGAAAAGTTCAAAATAATCATCTATAAACTCCATCTCGGCCGTCAGAGAAATCCTGTCCCTGCGACTGTTCTCGAGTATATACCTGTATATAGACGAAAGTTTACGTATAAACTGTTCGGCTGTATCCGGACTTGTAGGGATAAGGGAGGAGAGAGTATTCAGGCTGTTAAATAAGAAATGAGGGTTGACCTGGTTCTTTAATGTTTCGTTAAGGAAAATCAGGTTCTGCTCTTTGAGCTTCTGTTCTCTTCTAAGAGCATCCTGCCAGAGAATTACGATAAAGATGACAGCCCCGAATGAGAATCCTGTCAATGTGGATTTAACCCAACCAGACGCTTTATTTTTAACAAAAGTCGGGAAAACATCTGCCAAATCTCCGCCATTAATAAGTATTAAAGAATATTCAAGAAGCATATAAAGGACAAATGAAGCAAAAAGGCATAATGCAAGAAAAAGCATAAACCGTGTCAGTACCATGCGGGTAACGATTCCCGGACTTCTTTCAAAATTAAAATTTGAAAAAAGGAGATTCCCGAAAAAGATAAACACTTCAAGCTGAAGAGATAACAAGATGAAAAGACTCAAAAATGTTGTGGTACCGGAATCTTCTTCGCCAAAAAATACATACCAAACAGCCACAATAAGTGAAAAGAGAATAAACAGTATATGTGAAAGCGGTTTTCGCTGGTTCATCACATCATGCAGGGTAATGTTTTTCATGTCTTTTTATCTTACTCTTAGATCCTTATTGATACAGGGAAAGGATATCTGGGTTTTAAATTTTTCAATTACAAAATAAACTTTTTTGATCCCGCAAAAAAACTCTTAAAGTCCGAATAGTAATTTTAGCCGGCTGAACCGTTAAATACAACTGCAGAGCAGTTAGACTATTGTTTTTTTATCCAGTAACTATATGACCAGATTCAAATTTAAACAAAATACTCACAAGGAACGGGTATTAATATTCCACCCGCGACAGTCATGATATTGCAAATAATGTGAAAATTAACCATCTTTAACTTTTTGACCCTCCCCATAAAGCCGACCGGAATAATCGGATCCCGGTTAGTGATCAAATGGAACAAAAACTATTGCCGGGTAAATAATAATACAGAAATCAACTGCTTTATCCGGCAAGGTGTGAAAGTAAGAATATCTGTATGACAAACGACAGTCATTACAATATGGTAAGTAAGCTCAGACCGGGGAAAGTGATTTTTCCCGTAGTGCTTGGATTGGCTGTTCTTGGATGGTTGATTGCACGTGATATAGATGCCGGGGTATTAAATGAAATAGACTTCACATGGAATTCACTTTTCTGGATTATAATTGCCTTTCTTTTTGTTGGTCTCAGAACCCTGGGATATATGGCACGCATAAAGGTGCTGACCGATGGAGATATCACGTGGCTTCAGGCATTCAGAATTACTATGCTCTGGGAATTCACATCAGCCATAACTCCCTCAACAGTAGGCGGTACGGGTTTTGCCGTTGTGTTCCTGCACAAGGAAGGCATTAACATTGGCCGCAGTACTGCGGTAGTACTGGTAACCTCATTTCTCGACGAACTGTATTTTGTATTGTTATTCCCTGTTCTGCTTTTGATTATAGGAGGGAAAACGATCTTCGTTACTACATTGGAAGGTACCGGCACAATTTTTCTGAATAACCTTGTGATAATTGCTGTGGCCGGATATCTGATAATACTTGCCTGGGTCCTTCTATCGGGATATGGCCTGTTTATTAATCCCCACGCAATAAAAAAAATACTTGTCGGAATTTTTAAACTTCCGGTTATCAGACGCTGGCAAAGTGGTGCAGAAAGGGCTGGTGACGATATAATTAAGAGTTCACGGGAATTGAAGAAGAAGACAACCGGATTCTGGTTAAAAGCAGCATCAACAACATTTATAACATGGACAGCAAGGTATCTTGTTGTTAATGCAATACTTGTCGCATTCTTTTCAATAAAGGACCACCTGCTGATATTTGCACGCCAGCTTGTGATGTGGATAATGATGATAGTAAGCCCTACTCCCGGGGGAAGCGGTTTTGCCGAAGTAATCCTGGGCAGGTATTTATCAGACCTTATACCGGTAAGCCAGTCGAATGCGGGAGGAGTTGCCCTGGCAATGGCACTCATCTGGCGAATAATAAGTTACTATCCCTTTTTACTTGCCGGAGTGTTGATAATTCCGGGTTGGATAAGGTCTAAATTTGTAAGAACTGTTGACAGATAAAACCATATTTTTTTTAACTTCGGTTTTTCGGAATAATACAAGTGTCGCAACCAATATATGAGTGAAGAGATCCTGAAAGCCTTAATGGAATTGTTTGCCCTGATTGTCAAACAGGACGGAGGTATACTCATAAACGAGCGTGAGTATGTAATGCAATTCCTTAGTAAACAGCTTTCCCGGGAAAGTGTGGATGAATATATGGCTCTGTTTGAAAAACATGCGGGACCTGTTATCAAAAGGTCCACAGTAAAGACAAATGCCTCTCCTTCAGTAAAGGACTCTGTGCAGATCCTGGGAATTTGTAAAAAGATAAACCGTACTCTCAACCAGGCTCAGAAATTTGTGGTACTTATCAGGCTTTATGAGCTTATAAATGCCGATAAAGGGTTCACAGTGCAGAGAATGAATATCATCAATACCGTAGCAGAGGTTTTCAGGATATCACAATCCGAATTTGCATCAGCTGAGCAGTTTGTCAAAAATGATGATCCCGCTAAGCTGAAAAACCCTTCCATTCTTGTTCTCAACAGGGAAAACAGTGAATGTGATCTATGCAGGAGGATGCATACCGGTTATAACGATACAAGTATTATAATCCTTAGGATTGCAAGTGTAGACCTGTATTTTGTCAAATATATTTCAAATGATCAGCTTTATTTAAATGGACTTCCTATTACTTCGGGGGTAGTATATTCCCTGGCGAAGGGAAGTTCTATAAGATCGCAGCAGGGACATCCTTTCTATTACAGCGATATTAACTCGAGGTTTTTATCTGGGATAATCATTCACAAGTTATCATTCAATGCAGAGCACCTGACCTATAAGTTCCATGAAGGTCAGCCTGCTGTTAATGACGTAAGTTTTGCTATTGAAGTGGGCAGGCTCGTGGGTATCCTGGGAGCCAGCGGTTCCGGTAAAACCTCACTCCTTAACCTGTTAAGCGGCATGCAGAGACCCGATTCGGGGACTGTTAATGTAAACGGGATAGATATATACAGTGAAGATGAACTGATGGAAGGGGTATTCGGATATATACCTCAGGATGATCTTCTGATAGAAGAACTAACTGTGTTTGATAATCTGTATTATGCTGCCAGACTTTGTTTCAGAGACAAAACGAAAGAGGAAATTACAGCCCTGGTAGACACAACACTGTCAAACCTTGGATTACTTGAGAAAAAGAACCTGAAGGTAGGAACTCCTTATAATAAAGTCATCAGCGGAGGACAGAGAAAGAGACTCAATATTGCACTTGAACTGATAAGAGAACCAGCAGTTATGTTCATAGATGAGCCGACTTCCGGTCTGTCTTCAAGAGATTCTGAGAACCTTATGGACATACTCCGCGATCTCACTCTTAAAGGAACGCTGATCTTCACAGTGATCCATCAGCCCTCTTCCGAAATCTTCAAGATGTTTGACAAAGTAATAATTCTTGATCAGGATGGATGTATGGCTTATTTCGGCAATCCTGTTGATGCTGTGGTTTACTTTAAAACTGTGGATTCGCAGATAAATGCCAGCCTGGGTGAGTGTCCGCTGTGTGGCAATGTAAATCCCGAGACAATATTTAATATTATCGACACACAGGTTGTTGATGAATTTGGTAAATACACTGATAAAAGAAAAACAAGTCCGCAGGAATGGGCCAGGCAATTCAATGAGAAACATCCTTTCAAAAAGTTGCCGGATATACATGAGCCGCCTCATAAGAACCTGAACAGGCCGGGTAAGACAGGCCAGTACCTGATCTATCTCACCAGAGATATTAAGAGTAAGATTTCCAACAGGCAATATGTACTCCTTACACTCCTGGAAGCACCTGTACTGGGTTTTATTCTGTCGTTCCTGATAAGATATATACCTGATCCCGACTCCAATATTTATATCTTTTCCGAGAATGAAAACATACCTATTTATATTTTCATGAGCATTATTGTTGCCCTTTTCCTGGGCCTTACAATAAGTGCGGAAGAAATATTCCGCGACAGGAAAATAATCAGAAGGGAACATTTTTTAAATCTCAGCCGCTCGAGTTATCTTTTATCAAAGGTCAGTATACTCATAATAATATCATCGCTGCAATCACTCCTTTTCATTATTATTGCCAATTCTGTCCTTGGCATCAAAGGGATGTACTTTCATTACTGGATGGCTTTATTTGCAACGGCCTTTTGTGCCAACATGATAGGTCTGAATATTTCAGCTTCCTTTAACTCTGCAATAACAATTTATATAATAATTCCCCTTCTTATAATACCTATGATGGTGCTAAGCGGTGCAATGTTCCCGTTCGACAAGCTGAACAGGGAAATAGGCAATGTTGAAAAAGTACCATTGATCGCAGAATTAATGCCAACAAGATGGACCTATGAAGCTCTTATGGTTTCACAATTCAAGGATAACAGGTACAGCCAGGTAAAGTATGATAAGTCAGGTGACACGTTCTTTGACCTGGAAAAGAAAATTAATGAAGCCGAATTTAATAAAGTTTACAGGCTGAAAGCCCTTCGCGATGCACTTGAGACAAGTCTCTTTGAATACAGGCGGAATACGTTAACGGGTGACAGGAACATTAAGGCCGGATCAAACACTGTAAAAGCCATTTTTACGAAACTGCCACTGCTGAGAAATGAGCTCCTCAAAATGTCAACTGAATACAATCTGCCTGAATTTGCATATATTAAAGACCTGGCAGCAAACAGGTTCAATCCTGATACTTACGATTCACTTACTACTTACCTGAATAGGGCTGACCTGTTTTTCAACAGGATCTCGGCAGAAGCAACAGACATTAAAGACAGGTTCTATTATGCAAACGACCTGCTTCTCAGAAAGCTTGAGAATGAATATTACAATTATAAACTGGAGGAAATCGTTACAAAACCTTATGAAAGGAAGAAGATACTTATATATAATAATTCGCTTATCCAGAACATAGATCCTATATATCTCGATCCGGAAGAAGACGGTTTTTTTGATTTCCGCACTCACTTCTATGCTCCTTCAAAGTACATTTTCGGTATTAAAACCGACACTTTTTTCTTCAATATCTCAATTGTTCTTTTAAGTACTGTACTGTTGTATATACTGCTTTATTTTGAGGTTTTAGGTAAAGTGATATATTTTTTTGATAATATAAAATTCTCTAAAAAGAAGAATTAATACATTGTTAACCTGTTTTTTTGTATTTTTGTTTTAATCTATACAATACCTGGATGAAAGGCAAGGTAATCTTCATAACACTAATTGTTGTTCTAAGTTTCGCATGCCGGAACTCATCGAACAAGGAAAATGAATTTGTATTTCCTGAAGCTGATTCGGTACCTGTCTCTGAAGCTGAGAAACTTAGTCCGGAGGCAATAGCCGATATTTCAAAAAATATCACTTCTCCGGTAGAGATAGCAAACCTGCTTCAGACTCTTGACGTCCCTTTCAATCAGGAATACCTGGCCAGTTCCATTGATGCCAACAAACAGAGCACAAGTTTTGACAAAGCTCTTAAACTGGGTGTCCTGGGCGCTGATCTGGGATATCTTAATATTTATGAGAGGACAGGTTCATCTCTTGATGTTCTTACCTCTATCAGGAAGCTGGCCGATGATATTAATGTAGGTCAGTTTTTCGACTTTGAAACAATCAAAAGGTTATCTCAGAACAAATCCAACCTCGATTCTCTTCTGTTCATCTCTATCGATTCGTATAACAAGATTGACACTTATCTGAGGGATAATAACCGCGGACAGTTATCGGCCCTGATGATTATAGGTGTATGGCTCGAGGGTCAATATCTTGCAACACAAGTAGTCAAACTTTACCCCGACAAGATGCTTAGCGACAGGATTGGAGAGCAGAAGATAATTCTCAATGATTTGCTGATGCTTATCAATCCCTATTGTAATCATGATCCCGAATATACAAGCCTGTGCAGCGACCTCCAGGCGATTAAAGACAAATACAGGGACGTCAGGATAACATATACCCAGGGAGCACCGGTAAGCAAGGAAAAGAACGGCGGACTTGTAGTTACGCAGACAGAAACAAGTAATGTTGAAATGACAAAGGAACAACTAAATGGTATAGTTGAAATTACAAAATCAATCAGAGACAAGCTTATTTTAAATAAATAGTATGAATAAGTTCTTATTAACTCTTACGGTTTTACTTACGGCAGGCATGATGTCATACGGCCAGGTATCTGATGATCTCAGAAGCGAATGCGCCTTAAGCGCCGGCTCCAATGCCAAGTTTTTAAAAGATTTCCGTATTGAACTGGGAAAGAGCGCAGATAATAAGACTGTTCTTAGATACAAAGCCAGCATATCTCTATGGAAAAACACAAAATACAGGTTTTCCCTTTGTAATGCGCAGGGTTCTGGCGGCAGGCTTATCCTTACAATCAAGGACAATTCAAACAGGGTAGTACTTTCTTCATATGATACTAACGGAAAAACATACCCCTTCGTAGACTTCATATGCAACAAAAGCGGGATATATAACCTATATTACGATTTTTACGGCGGTCACCAGGGAGCAGGTGTGGGTGTAGTATCGATGATCAGATAAGAAGCTTATCTGAAATTCACAAGCTGTACAAGGAAGATCATAAGGAAAATAAGAGTAAGAACTATTTCCGGGATAATACGACTTTTTGAAAACAACAGGTAATGGGCTATGAAGTAGCTTACAGGGATAGCTGTTATCCACAATATCTCAACGGAGACTGATGAGAAAATAAAATACACTCCAAGTGAAATAAGAAACATCCATATCAATAATGAAAATGTCTTTCTCGATTGTATCTTTTTCTTATTCATTTCCATTGTTAGCCCTGCAATACTTATAACCGTAATAATTCCCGTTATCACAATAGCAGCAACAGAGTACCTTGTAAAAACATAGACCGTCTGTTTTGCAAAAAGATTATATTTTATAACTGCTACGAGGTCGTTAAGATCCCTGCCTGCCAGATAATAAATACCGAAAGTCAGCACCCAGGGAGTAAGTAATCCGATAATTGCAATAAGAATTTCTTTCATATTACTCATCCTGAGTAATGCAATACCGATAATTATTAATAGTCCAAACCAGATTACATTTGCATAGAAAAGGCTTCCGGCAGCTATAAGCAAACCTGCATCAAAAAAGCTGTATGAAATACCCTGAACCCTGTATGAATCCATAATCCTTCTTATCGCCAGCATAAGAAACATAGCTGAGAAGATTGCAGGATTCATAACCTGGTAATCGGGGAAAAGCCCGCTAAGAAGAATATAAATAAGTGCCGGCAGGAATGTTCTCTGGTTAATAAAAAAAAGAGAATTATTCAGGTTAACCATAAGGAAGGCCATCAAAGAGACAAGCAATAATGAAAACAATACACCGGGAAGCGGATTGGTGCCTACGAATGAGGCAAGCAGACCATAAAGAGGCATTGGATTAAGATCAAAATACAATGAGAAATGGCCCTGTATCTTAAAGAACGCACTGAGCCAGACAGCCAGCAATGTAACCCCTGTCAGGAAAATTACACCCGGGCCGGTCCCCTTAAAAAATCTTAAAAGCATTAATAACTAAAGATCAAATCCTATATCGGTTCTGTAATATTTCCCCTCAAAATCGACAAGAGTTGCATTCCTGTATGATTTTGACAGAGCCTCATCCATATTATTTCCCCATGAACTTACGGCAATTACCCTGCCTCCTGCCGTAAGCACCCTGTCGTCAACGATTTTTGTTCCTGCATGAAATAGCACACAGTCTGTTGCCTTGTCAAGGCCCTCAATCAATTTCCCCTTTTCATAGTTGCCCGGATAACCGCCGGAAACAAGCATTACCGTAGTAACGGATCTGTAATCCGTTTCTATATTTCTTGTATGCAGGTCACCATTTGCAACTCCTTCAAACAGATCAAAGAGATCTGACTTAATACGGGGTATGATTACTTCAGATTCCGGATCACCAAGCCTTGCGTTATATTCTATTACATACGGATCACCTTCTACATTGATAAGGCCGAAAAAGATAAATCCTTTATAAAGGATACCGTCTGTTTCCAGCCCTTTCATCGTCGGATCAATTATCCTTTCCCTTACCTTTTCCATAAAACTATCATCGGCAAACGGAACGGGTGATACTGCGCCCATGCCTCCTGTGTTAAGACCCTTATCCCCTTCCCCGATTCTTTTATAATCCTTGGCTTCCGGCAACAGTTTGTATGATGTACCATCGGTTAATATAAATACTGATAACTCTATGCCTTTAAGAAACTGTTCAATTACAACTTTCTGCCCGGCATTACCGAATTTCCCTTCCAGGATGGCTTTAGTCTCTGTAACAGCCTCGTCGAACTCATCAATGATAAGCACCCCTTTCCCAGCAGCCAGACCGTCAGCCTTAATAACATAAGGAGGTTGCAGGCTGCGCATGAAACCGGGAACTTCACTGACAGAATTTTTATCAAAACTCCTGTATGCTGCAGTAGGTATGTTATGACGCTTAAGAAATGATTTTGCAAAATCCTTGCTCCCTTCCAGTTGTGCCGCTTTGCCTGACGGACCTATAACCGGTATGTTTTTAAGGTCAGCATCCGAAGCAAAAAAATCACTTATCCCGTTTACAAGAGGTGCTTCCGGGCCTACCACAACCATCCCTATGCCGTATTTAAGAACTGCCTCCTTAACCTGGTCAAAGTTACCAGGGTCTATGTCTATGTTGGTGCCATGAGCTGAAGTTCCCGCATTTCCGGGTCCAATATAAATATCACCTGCTTTTTTACTTTGTGCCAGCTTCCAGGTAATGGCATGTTCCCTGCCTCCTGATCCCAGGATAAGAATATTCATTATTTGTTCTGAGTTTTGTTACATCAAAAGTAACATTTCATTCCGACAATCAAAACTGTATTAATAATTCATTCAGATACTGCCGCTTGTATGAGAATATTTTGAAAATGTCTGCATCACTGAATTAACATATGTTTTTGATACAGGAATATCTATTACAGCGGGATTATCAAATTCAAGTTTCAGGCCATCCTGGTCTTTTCTTATCACCCTCACCTTGTCGAAATTTACAATATACGATCTGTGACATCTGATGATCTCCGTTCCGGTAAAATCCTCCTCGGCTTTCTTGAGTGTCTCACGTAACAGATATTTAGATATCTTACCTTTGTTGAGATAGCAAATGTTTACGTAGTTTTCGGCAGATTCCAGATAAAAAAGGTTCTCCTTCTTAATTGAAAACTTAAGAATTCCCTTGTCGTCGTAAAAGGGTATCATATCCCTGGTATTTGAATTAAAGTCCTGTATATCTGCCAACCTGTCAATCTGTTCCTTTTTATCCCTCCATGAGAAATAAAGCCACAGGACCGAATATGGTAATAACAGGACAAGTGCCGTATTCCTGAAAAGGACCTTTACTATTTCTGTCAGTAACCTGGCATCCTTAAGAACATATTTTTCAAATAGGGCATAAACAAGTGCCATGAAAAAAATCTCGGCCAGGATCCATAACAGGTACTGCCACAGTATAATTGAATGTCGTTTACTTACCATATACATTATAACCCTGCTTATTACTACCACAAGAACACCAGTAAGTATTGTAAGACTTGAATAAGTAAAAAACTGCAGTGGAGTAAGGTCGAACCATGTATCAGCTCCGAAGGGGGAATAAAGGTTTATAAATACCAGGGCAAATAAGGAGGTAAATACTACCAGCCTAACGATATTAACCTTTTCATTGAGATATGGAGGTACCGGTTTCTGGAAATCTATCATTTGTGAACATATAGCTTATGCAAAATTAATTTTTTTCTGTAACCCGACCTTATATATCACTGTAACAGCCGCTATTTATAATCGAATTTGGTCACAAATAACGCGATTACATCCCATATTCTCAATTTATATCCCTCTGTGCTTATGTGCAACACAAAAACTTGCCAATAGCTTTATCCGGATGTTACTTTGTTACAGGCAAAACAAATTTCCGAAGGTATGGAATACACATCAACCTATAAAGAACTTAAAAACCTATTTAACCCGGCTACAGGTTATATTCCTGTTCCCGGGAGAGAAGTGTATATAAGGAACATAGATTTTACTTCACATTTCCCCGATAATAATTTTCTAAGTTTATCCGACACCCTTATTACTGAAAACAGAAGCTTCACCTACCCTGTTTTCTCCCCGACGGGAAAAACATCAGGTGATGTCATAATTCTGTTACACGGTTTGAATGAAAGATCGTGGGCCAAATATCTCGTCTGGGCATTAAGCCTGTCAGAAAAGACTGGGAGCCATGTTATCCTCTTCCCCATTTCTTTTCATATCAACAGGTCTCCTGATTCGTGGCGTGATCCTAGAAAAATGGCCGCCATAATGAATGACCGGCTGATGACCGGGGGTAATATAATGATGTCTAGTTTTGCAAATGCAGCCCTTAGTACGAGACTAACAGAATACCCTTTTCGCTTTTTTAATTCCGGATACCAGACAGCAGCTGATATAATTTCTCTTGTTAATACTATAAAAAGAGGAAAACATCCGGTGATACCTCAGACAAACAACATTAATATCTTTGCATATTCTATTGGTGCCTTCCTTGCCGAGATCATGTTAATGGGTAATCCTGAGGGTTTATTCTCCCATTCAAAACTTTTCATTTTTTGCGGAGGATCTGTTTTCAGTTCGATGAGAGGGTCATCCAAACTCATAATGGACAGTAAAGCTTTTGATATAGTCTACAACTACTATCTGAATGATTTTGAAAACAGTCTCGGGAGAAAAGGGCCGGTAACAGATTTCCTTAAGAACAGCTCATTAGGTATGGCATTCCGATCGATGATCGATTTCGGAAGATTCAGAAAATTCAGAGAAAACGTATTTAACAGGCTCCGTAGCCAGATACAATCCATTACATTGAGAAATGATACTGTAATACCCCCAGGGGGAGTGTTAGCCACACTTAATACTCCAAAGCATAAACCCGCCGAAGTATGGGATTTCAATTATTCATACTCCCACGAAAATCCTTTTCCTGTCTTTGCCTCTCCACTAAGTGACGAAGTTAACAGGAGTTTTGACAGAGTATTTTCCATGGCAGCTTCCTTCCTCCGCTATGCCTGAAAAAATCGTAGTGATCATAAAGGAGTATTACTTTATATCAGGAACACTAACAAAGTCATAGCCTTTATCGAGTGATCTCCCAATGAATTCATCAAGGTATTTTTGGGATGAGCTGTCAGGCTTATCGTGAAGAACAATAATTGAACCAGTACGCATTTTATCCATCAGGATATTCAGGGAATCACGGGCAGTGAAGGAACGATCAAAATCATAGGGCATAAGATCCCAAAGTATTATCCTGAATTTTTCAGACAGGATATTATACTGTCCCGGTGTCAGACGACCGTAGGGGGGTCTGAACAGCCATCCTGAAGTAAAAGGAACTGCTTTTTCAGCGTTCCTGATATAATCTTCTTTCCCGGTGAACCAGCCGTCAATATGCATATAACCATGGTTACCTATAATATGTCCGCCCATTCTGATACCTGTCATCAGTTCGGGATAATCGCCGGCTGATTTCCCGGTACAGAAAAAGGTGGCTTTAATATTATATGATTGCAGAATCTCCAGGATCCATGGTGTTGAATCCGGATCAGGTCCGTCATCAAAAGTAAGCCAGATAAGTTTTTCACTGGTCCTGATCCTTGTAACAGCCTCCGGAAATAACCAGCTGCTTAACAGGAATGGCCTGAAAAACCTCATAATATGTTATTTGTTCGAATACAGTTTCCCGTAATAGTTATTTATATCACTCTCCATCGCTCCGGTAAGATCCGTAAGTTTCAGCTTAAGAGCCATGTTATAGATATCAAGCAGAGTCTGCATGTTTATTCCGGTCGGATAATCCATTCCGTAACGATCATCCGGACTAAGGGTAAGAGAATAATCGAGATATTGTTTCGCATAAGCGACTATATCATTTATGATTTTTTCACCTTCAGCTTTCTTCCCTGCCCTGATAAGGACTTCAGCAAGACCTATTGAGAAAAAGTCGTTAGGCATTTTTTCTGCAGGAACGATATCCAGGCCCCTGTGTGCCGCCTCAACTGCTTTTGTAGTATCGCCGTGTGCAATTAGGTCATTACCAAGTGAACCGAATATCCTGCGAAAGTTACTGAACATTCTCCTGTTGTTTTCATCAAGATAAACCTTAGGATCCTGTGCATTGCCCCAGGTAAATTTGTTCATCATGTTGTCATACATTATATGAGGATCTATCATGCCAAACTCTCCCTGTTCCGGTTTATCTATCCTGATAGGCTCAACCCTGTATGCAAGCCCTTCCTGCACGAAATAGCTTTCAATGCCTTTGTACTGGCTCGATGGTACTGTTGTCGAATAATATATAGGCCTCTTCCAGTTGTTTGTCGACAGCAAATCCATAATAGCAAGGTCGCCTTTAAAGGCATAATCATCTGAATAATCCCATATGATAGGGCTCAGCAATCTGTCTTTATAGTAGCTTTTTACAGTTCCGTTTCTGAGGACAAGTGAAGTATCGACATCGATAATGAACTGGTTTGTCGGTATATAATTTACCCAATCTCCCTGGCCGCTGATATCAACTTTGTATTTCCTGTCGTCCTCGCCTGCAAACTGTACAACATCTTTAAGGTCAACAGGCTTTTTAATCCTCTCATCTACCGGCAGTTGTTCCCTTACACCCTCCATATATTTACTCTGTGGAAGTGTAAATGGCAGAGGGTCTGATTTCATGGCTTTCTGTCTCATCATATCGATATACCAGCCTGCCTGAATATAGCTAAGGTTAGCAACACGTACATCAGTTCTTACTCCCTCTACATCCTGTGCATACCATACGGGGAAAGAGTCATTATCGCCATACGTAAACAATATTGCATCAGGAGCACATGATTTCAGATAATTTTCACCTATATCACGCGCTGTATAACGCCCCGATCTGTCGTGGTCATCCCAGTTCTGTTGGGCCATAATCACCGGGACAGCCGCAACCAGTGCAACAAAGGTCACACCAAGCGAGAGGTTTCTTCCGAGCAGTTTCTTCAGTTCTTCATATACAAACATGAATCCGATACCAATCCATATAGCAAAAGCATAGAATGATCCTACATAAGCATAGTCACGCTCCCTCGGCTGATTTGGATACTGATTGAGATAAACAATAATAGCCAGACCTGTCATCAGGAAAAAACCAAGGACTAACCAAAAACCATTCCGGTCTCTTTTGTACTGCCAGTATAGCCCCAGCAATCCGACAATAAGGGGTAGGAAATAATATTTATTATTACCCCTGTTTTTCTTTAGATCATCAGGAAGCTTATCAAGGTTACCCAGTCTCGCCTCATCAATAAACTTTATGCCACTTATCCAGTTACCATATATCGGGTTTCCATTACCCTGGATATCATTCTGGCGCCCCGCAAAATTCCACATGAAATAGCGCAGGTACATAAATCCAATCTGGTACCTGAAAAAGTAACGCAGGTTTTCACCGAAAGTAGGACATACCACAGGTTGTTTTGAGTTGGTGGTTGTGTAGGTCCTGCCTTTTACCTTACCCCAGTACTTGTATGCGCTCTCATGATCGGCATCAGTACTGTACATACGAGGGAAAACAGTCTCAAACTGGCTGCTGTATTCATATTCGGTCGAATAATAAGGCTTGTATTTACCATCCACCTTGTTGTATCCGGAAATAACTTTTTTCAGGCCGGTTACCGGGGCACTGTAATAATTACCGAATATCTTCGGGGCACTTCCATACTGCTTCATATTAATATAATATGAAAGTGAGAAGACATCGGAAGGATTGTTCTGGTTCATCGGTGGCCTGGCCGATGATCTTATCATAATCATTGCATAAGAAGAATAACCTATCATGATAACCAGAAAAGATGTCAGCACATAATTTAAAATGACCTTTTTCTTCTTAAGAGTAAACCATATACCATAAGCTATACCGGCAAACAGAAGAACCAGGAAGAACAGTAAGCCACTGTTATAAGGCAGGCCTAATACATTCACAAAGAGCAGTTCAAACCATCCCGCCACCGCAGGTACCCCGGGCATAATAACAAAAACCATCAGCCAGAGCAAAAGTAGTGCAAGTAAAAATGTCTTGATGGCACCTTTTTTGGTAACCTCATATTTTCTGAAGTAATAAACGAACACAAGGACAGGGATAATGAGGAGGTTAAGCCGGTGTACACCGAGACCGAGCCCCATTATATATGCAATCAGTATGATCCATCTTCCTGAATATGGTTTATCAGCTTCATCTTCCCACTTAAGCATGCCCCAGAAGACTACCGCAATAATAAGAGAAGAAAGAGCATAAAGCTCACCTTCAACAGCGGAAAACCAGAATGTATCTGTGAAAGTATATGTAAGAGCTCCAAGTACCCCACTTGCTAAAATGGCAGGAACATGCTTTGCCTCAAGCTCTTTCCCGCGAAGAAAAACCCTGCGCACCAGATGTGTAATTGTCCAGAAAAGGAACATGATTGCAAAGCCGCTGCAAAGTGCTGAAAGCGTATTGACCGTTATTGCAACCTTAGAAGTATCACCACCTGCAAAAAAAGTAGCCACCCTGGCCATCATAAGGAACAGGGGTGCCCCGGGCGGATGACCGACCTGGAGCTTGAAAGCAGATAGAATAAATTCGCCACAATCCCAAAAACTGACTGTCGGCTCACGCGTCAATATGTAAACCATTGACGCAAAGACAAATAAAAACCATCCGGTAAGATTGTTCCATCGGCGGTAGTTGCCCCAAACTGAACTCATATATTTATGACATTTTAAATATTACGAGAACAAAGAACGTAAAAAAATATTATATGTACCTATATACTATTCTATTTAACACCAAATTAACTTGAATAAAAATACTACTTTTGTCGAAATCACCGGGGGCTGATGAGATATACTGCATTTGTTCTGTTGATACTGACAATGAATTTTCCCTGTCTTAAGGGCCAGGCCGGGCAGGATACATCATCCGTGGCAGGTGACCTGTCATTAAGAATAAAAAGCATTACGTTTGTTAGGGATGATGAGTATTTCAACTCTATCAGTTCTTCTAAGTTTGTACTCATTTCCAGTCTTCCCGGCTTTGCAGATAAATCACAGTGGATAGAAGGTTACACTCTTATTGGTTACTTTGTTCAGCCAGAACTCGTCTATAACCCATCGGACCGGGTGACACTTCGTGCAGGAACCTACCTGTTAAAATACTCGGGAAAAGACAGTTTTACAAAGGTTATGCCGGTTTTTTCCACCTCGCTTAAAATAACAAAAAACACAACCCTTATAATGGGTACACTTTCCGGAAGCAACAGTCATAAATTATACGACCCGGTATTTAACCATGAGAGGCTTTATAAGAATTACAACGAGGAAGGATTCCAGGTTACCGGCAATTATAAAAGGATCTTCAATGACATGTATGTGAGCTGGGACAATTTTATATTCAGCAATGACACAACAAGAGAAATTATAAATTTCGGAGAATCATTCAGATATACATTCCCGGTAATATCGGGCTTTATTCATCCATCAATTCCATTACAACTGCAATTCAAACACTTCGGTGGTCAGATCAGCAACTATCCCGGGCATATGGAGACCTATTTTAATTTGATGACCGGGCTGGGCTGTGATTTCGATATTGCCGGAGGCAGGTACGGTGAAGCGGGAGTTGAAGTATTAGGTTTCATCAACAAAGAGTTCCCCGGCAAGCCAGTATCAGGGATAACAAGTGGCCATGCCGCCTGGATTAAAGGTCATTACAGTTATAAAGGTCTTCACTTTGGTGCATCATACTGGAAAGCTCATGATTTCTTCGCTCCCAATGGGAATCCTGTATATGCAAGTGTTAAGGATAATACATCAGGTTACGTGGTTCCGGACAGGGAAATATTAAACAATACACTCTATATTAAATTATTCCCTGAGAAATTTCTTGAGTTTTATCTTGAGGCGGAGACATATTATGATTTAAAGATGAAGAACCTCGATTATGCCTTTACACTTCATCTTAACCTCGATAAGCTCATCAGGCTGGCCACACTTAAAAAATGATTACCAGGTTTTATTGTTACTTCACCATGCAATATCTCCAGGGTTTTGATCTCCAATACTCCCCGGCATAATCTATACCAATCCTTGAGCCGGCAGTAACAATTGGTTTACGTCCCTTGTCTTCAAGCCATATTCTCGGTGATACAACCAGGTCCTCACCATAATACGATTTATCTATACCAAGAAGTTTTGTCAACCTTCCCGGACCGTTTACAAGGCTTATTCCTCTTACGAGTACTGCCTGTGGCATATCTTTGTCTCCGGCTACAATATTAAGCATCCAGTACATACCATAAATAAGGTATATATATAGCTTCCCGCCATTATCATACATCACTTCAGTACGTGTTGTACGTCCCTTCGAAGCATGACAGGCCAGATCCTCTTCTCCCCTGTATGCCTCCACTTCTGTAATAAAAACCCTTTCCTGCGATCCGTCTTCCCTGTTTATAACAAGATCCTTGCCCAAAATACCGGGTGCTACATCCAGGACATCCCTGGTATAAAATTCCCTTGTCAGCCGGCAATCAACTTCCATAAAATCAGTAGGGTATTTTGTCTTCCAGGTTTTCCCATTTTCTGAAAACCTCCTCGGCACCGGTATCTGTTATCCTGACAAAGGTAATTTTCCGGTCTGCCGGATCAAGCCTGATCTCATCATAAATCATTTTGTCGCTGAAGCCGGCTTTCTCCGCATCATTTCTGTCGCTTGCGTAAACGACTTTCCTTATTCCCGACCAATAAACAGCCCCGAGGCACATTGGACAGGGCTCGCACGAGGTATAGAGAGTACAATCGTGAAGATCCACAGTTTCTGCAAGTCCTGCTGCTTCCCTTATTGCAAGAATCTCAGCATGAGCGGTGGGATCATTGTTAAGGACAACCCTGTTAAATGCTTCTGAAAGGATCATCCCGTTTTTTGTTATCACGGCGCCGAAAGGTCCACCCCCATTTCCGACACCCTTTGCAGCAATCTCGACAGCCCTGGAAAGAAAAGTAATATCATCCGGCATACTATGGCAATTAATTTTAGTTCTTATTATCAGGCCATAAAAATAAATTACTTTTGTAAAAGACTGATATTTTATACCGATATTTCTTTTTTTTTATGAAATATGTTGTATTTTTGCAGACCCTAAAATGCCGGGTTATTACATGAAATATAAGTGTATAAATTAAAAAATAAGTACAAGTGAATACCTTAAGCTATAAGACAGTTTCAGCGAATAAAGCCACAGTAAATAAGGAGTGGGTAGTTATCGATGCAGAAGGCAAAGTTCTTGGAAGGCTTGCTACGGTTGTGGCTTCCATGCTGAGAGGAAAGCATAAAACAAATTATACACCTCACGTTGATTGTGGTGATAATGTAATAGTAATCAATGCTGAAAAAGTTGTTCTGACAGGTGACAAGATGAGTGACAAAGTATATATCAGACATACAGGGCACCCTGGAGGACAGCGTTTTGCAACTGCTGATGAGTTGTTAAGAAAGAATCCTATCTCACTTGTTGAAAAGGCGGTTAAGGGTATGCTTCCTAAAAACAGGCTCGGAAGTGCACTTTACAGGAACCTGCATGTTTATGCCGGCACCGAACATCCTCATGAGGCTCAGAAACCAAAAACAATTGAAATATAAAATATTAAGCAACAGACATGGAATCAATCAATGCTCTTGGAAGAAGAAAAGCAGCTGTAGCACGGGTATATATCAGTGATGGTAAAGGAAAGATCACTGTCAATGGCAGGGATTACAAGGAATACTTTGGTGCAGAAACACTTCAATATGTAGTGACACAGCCTCTTGTTCACCTTAATATCACTGACAGTTACGATATTAATGCCAATCTCGATGGTGGCGGAGTAAAGGGACAGGCTGAAGCACTTCGTCTGGGAATCACCAGGGCACTGATACAGGTCGATCCCGAATACAAATCAGCATTAAAGGCAGAAGGTTTTGTAACACGCGACCCGCGCGAGGTTGAAAGGAAGAAGCCCGGTCAGCCCAAAGCCCGCAGGAGATTCCAGTTCAGTAAACGTTAGTCTTTAAGATATCAGTCGTCATAGATGCAAGTTTAGTATCTAAATTGTATCGACTTCCCAAGCGGAACTACCTTACAATTGATTGAACAGAATGTAAACTTAACTTCACACAAAATGCCAAGAACAAACTTCAAAGAATTACTTGATGCAGGTGTACATTTCGGTCACCTCAAAAGAAAGTGGAATCCGGCCATGGCTCCTTATATATTTATGGAGCGAAACGGAATACATATCATCGATCTCGAAAAAACAGCAACAAAAATCGATGAGGCTGCTTCAGCTATTAAACATATTGCCAAATCCGGTAAAAAAGTACTGTTTGTAGCTACAAAAAAACAGGCTAAAGAGATTGTGGCAGAAAAGGTAAAGGCTGTAAATATGCCTTATGTAACTGAGCGCTGGCCAGGTGGCATGCTCACCAACTTTCCAACAATCCGTAAGGCTGTTAAGAAGATGTCGTCTATTGACAAAATGGCTACCGACGGCACTTTTACCAACCTGTCGAAACGTGAGAGACTACAGGTTACAAGACAAAGAGCAAAACTTGAAAAGACACTTGGCAGTATAGCCGATCTTACCCGCCTTCCCTCAGCTCTGTTTATTGTGGATGTATCCAAAGAACACATAGCTGTCAAGGAAGCCAAACGGCTTGGTATCCCCGTCTTTGCAATGGTCGACACCAACTCGGATCCTTCTGAAATAGATTTCCCCATTCCGGCCAATGACGACGCTTCAAAGTCTATATCCCTTATCGTGGGAATTCTTTGCCAGGCTATAGAAGAAGGTCTTAGTGAAAGGAAAATAGAAAAGGATAAGGAACCACTTCAGAAAGACAAAAAAGCATCAAAGGCCAGTGAGTCAAAGGCCGTTGCTTCTGCTCCTGATGATGAAGTATCAGATGATGATGACGATTTTGAAGGAGATGAAGATATTGATGCTGATGACAAAGATTATTCATCTGATGATGACGATAATGCCGGGTCGGTATACGACGAGGAGGATGACGACGAATAGTTAATTAGTAGTAAATAAAAATAAAGAGATCAATATGGCAAATATAAGTGCAGCTGACGTTGCCAAGCTAAGAAGAGCAACTCTTGCAGGAATGATGGATTGTAAAAAAGCTCTTGAAGAGGCTAATGGTGACTTTGATAAAGCAGTAGAGATAATTCGTAAAAAAGGACAGGCTGTTGCCAACAAACGTGCTGATAAGGAGGCCACTGAGGGTGTGGTTATCTCAAAAGTATCAGAAGACGGCCGTACAGGTGCTTTAATAGTACTTAACAGTGAGACAGACTTTGTTGCTAAAAATGCAGATTTTATTGCACTGGCCGACAAGATACTCGACCTGGCCGTTGAAAAGAAACCTGCAACCCTTGATGAGCTTAAGGCTTTGCCTTTTGAAGGTGCAAAAGTTGAAGAAAAAGTTGTTGAATATATAGGTATTATAGGTGAGAAACTTGATCTTTCAAACTATGAGAAGGTTGAGGCGCCCTATGTTCAGGCTTATGTTCATCCGGGTAACAGGCTGGCTACAATAGTAGGATTTACAAAAGAAGGTCTTGACGTGCAGGTTTACAAGGATGTTGCAATGCAGGTTGCAGCAATGAACCCTGTTGCCGTCGACAAGGACATGGTCCCTGAGTCGGTTGTTGCACAGGAAATAGAGATAGGTAAAGAACAGGCAAGACGTGACGGGAAACCGGAAGACATGCTTGATAAAATTGCCCAGGGTAAGCTTTCAAAATTCTTCAAGGAGAGTACTCTTCTCAACCAGGAATTTGTAAAAGACAACAAGATGACAGTTAAACAATATATGCAGTCAGCAAACAAAGACCTTACAGTTACTGAATTCAAAAGATACACTTTAAATTTGTAATACGTAAGTTCATATTCAATATTCTCGTGGCGCTCCAGGGCGCCACTTTTTTTTTGTCTTAAAACCAGAAATGGCAAAAAAAAACTGTCTTAAAAGTAATATTACATTAACCATGATGCCAGCCGGAACGAACTTCCCCCTGGCAGGAACACCCGGTTTTGATTACATCCGGGATTCACACAGGGCACAAAGCACCTGAATTAAGGGAAATAGCTTTATGCCCCTGTGCGAACTTATGGTTAAAAATTACTTTTAAGACAGCCTCTTATTACCTTAGCAAACTAGTCTTTAAGAGTCCTTGGAAGTTTACCTTCCCTCCAGTGCTGCTCAATCTTTTCCAGTGTAACATTCTTTGTCTCAGGAATGAAGAAATATCCCCAAATAAGTCCGAGTATACCTACAAGAGCATACAGGTAAAATGCCCCAGCAGGGTTACCAAGGTCTTCTCCCTTAAGCATAATTTCAGTTCCTGGCATTGTCAGACCTTTAACTATTTTGAAAAATGTAAAGGCAACAACACCATTGAAAAGCCAGTTGGAAAGAGCTCCAATACTTGAACCGATCCCTCTTACACTTAGCGGGAACACTTCGGAGATAATAAGCCATCCGAGAGGTCCGAGACTGATAGCAAAAAATGCTATATAGATCCATACAAGTGCAATTGTTACCCATTTGATCGAATCACCAAGCGTTGATTGAAGGGCAAAACATGTACCCATCGCAATAAGAGCTATCACAAGTCCCGTAAGACCAATGAAATACAGTTTACGTCGACCCAGTTTATCTATCATGAATAATGATAGTATTGTAAATACAACGTTTACAACACCAACACTGACGGAAGCCCACACTGCTGCCTGGGCATCAGCAAAACCTGACATGAGAAAAATCTTCGGGCTGTAATAAATTATAGTATTGATCCCGGTAAACTGCTGAACAAACATTATTCCTATAGCTATTATGAGTGGTACACGCAGCCATTTTTTGAATATACCGGTCCAGTTAATTTTGTTCTCTTTATCAGCTTCAATATCAGATTTCATCCTTGAAATAACCTCGTCAACCAGCTGCGGCTCTTCAACTTTTTCAAGAACATCACGGCATTTATCGTTAAATCCTTTGCTGATAAGCCACCTTGGTGTCTCAGGCAGAAAGATCATCCCGACAAACATAATCATTGCAGGAATCACTCCTACATAAAACATGGGTCTCCAGCAGGTCAGGTATGCCGGATCATTATCCGGAACGGCAAATGCTGAATCGCTCAGGTATGAAACCATGATACCGATAGTAATCAACAGCTGGAACATTGACACAAGTGTCCCCCTGCTTTTTGTCGGGGAAATTTCGGCGATGTAAAGGGGAACTGCAAATGATGACACACCAATTGCTATACCCAGGAAAAAGCGGGCAACCACAAGCATTTGTGCGCTTGGCGATGCTCCCGACCAAACGGCGCCGATAGCAAAGATAACTGCTGAAGCCAGGATAACTTTCTTTCTACCTACAATATCAGCTATCCTGCCGCTGAACATTGCACCAATAACTGCTCCTACCAGTCCTGATGTAGTAATGATCTCTACCCAGTTATCAGGTATATTGAAAGCCTTCTGGAAAAAAGGAATTGCCCCCGAGATCACTCCGGTATCAAAACCAAACAGTAATCCGCCGGTTGCTGCCACTGCTGCGATAATTATCACAAGGGCTTTGTTTTGTTTGTTGTTTTTTTCAGCCATAAAACGTATTATTATTAGGGTTAATTTCTGAAAATTCGTTCCTAAGATAACATTTGTCATGCATTATTACACTTATTTGAATAATTTCTTGGCAGAAGTTTTGAAAATCCGTTACGTTTTTAATAAAAAATAACATTTGGCATGATTCAACAGATCCGCCGTTGAAATTTCAGACTGTGTGTAAGCGAAATGTCGTGAAAGGACTAAACATATAATAAGGTTATCGCTAAGTTTGAAGGAACCTTTATATATACTCCCCCTGCATATCATAAAATATAATCCATGAATGTATTTTTTTCGCCACTTTTATTAATTTCGTTTTTTATTTCAACTATCCAAAAAGGATTTAGACTCAGGAATCACTATAACAGGTTTCATTATGCAATATTCAAGGATACTGCTTAAATTAAGCGGCGAATCTCTTTCAGGCAAAAACAGTCACGGCATTAGTGAAGAAGTTCTCGGGGAATATGCCAGGCAGATTATTGATGTCATACATGAAGGATGTGAAGTTTCGGTTGTGATCGGAGGAGGTAATATATTTCGCGGGCTCAGCGGCACATCTTCCGGATTTGACAGGGTAAAGGGCGACCAGATGGGCATGCTTGCCACAGTAATAAACAGCCTGGCCCTTGAGAGTGCAGTAAAGGGCCTCGGAGGGAAGGCCAAAGTGTTTACTGCCATAAGGATGGAGCCGGTGGGAGAACTTTACAACAGGGATAAGGTTGTTGAGAGCATGAAAAATGGTACTGTATGTATTCTCTCTGGAGGAACAGGCAATCCGTTCTTCACGACAGATACTGCGGCAGCTCTCAGAGCTGTGGAGATCGGGGCCGGTGTATTGTTAAAGGGAACCCGTGTTGACGGAGTATATTCCTCAGACCCTGAAAAAGACCCTGATGCCATCCGTTATGAAAAAATATCATTCGATGAGGTACTGGCTAAAAGGCTCAAAGTAATGGATTCAACAGCCTTTGCGATGTGCCTCGATAATAATATGCCCCTGATTGTCTTTGATATGAATAAACAGGGTAACCTCATGAAGGTTGTAAGAGGTGAGAAAACAGGTACTCTTGTATCTGTATAAAGAAATGTTGTATTTACGGCTATTTTATTATTTTTGTTTTTGCTGTTTTGGATTTTTAATACAAAACTGTAATTTGCTTCAGATTTTAAATTATGTAACCTGTAACCCATGAACGAGGAAATTGAACTTATAATGGAGGAAACAAAAGACAGGATGGAAAAAGCTGTTGACCATCTTGAGCACGAGCTTGCCAGACTAAGGGCAGGCCGGGCCAATCCTGCTTTACTCGATGGTATTACCGTCGATTATTACGGAGTGAACTCTCCTCTGTCTCAGGTCTCCAACATTAACACTCCCGATCCGAAGACCATTCTTATCCAGCCCTGGGAGAAGAATATGCTGGGCCCCGTGGAAAAAGCCATTATGGCTGCCAATATAGGGCTTACTCCTGTTAATAATGGTGAAGTTATCCGGATAAACATTCCTCCTCTCACCGAAGAAAGAAGACATCAGCTTGTCAAACAGGTAAGAAATGAGAGTGAAACGGCAAAAATAAGTATCAGGAACGCCCGTAAATGGGCAAATGATGAATTAAAACAGTTGCTTAAAAACGGGTTACCGGAGGATACAGAAAAAGAAATGACAGATAAAGTTCAGGACATGACCCATAACTATAATATTAAGATAGAAAAGGTCATGGAGATCAAAGAAAAAGAAGTAATGACAGTATGATTACCTGCCTGACCTATGTATATTTCACCTGGCGAAGTCACTGACTTCGCCTTTTTTTATTCTGTAGCAGGTTCAAGCAAGAGCTTGTACTTTGCATCTTTCTTTACCGCGTCTTCAGAGAAAGCATCCCTGTAAAACTTACCATTGATATAATCATCCGTTTGTGAAAGATAAAACTCACTTGAAAGGACTCCCGATTCGCCAGTTGGTATTATAGTAAATGACTGATCCCAGTCTGCAGTATTGAAAATATGACGTTCAGAGGCTCCGTGATTCACCCTGAATCCTGCTCCGTATGAATATGGGCTTACAGTATGGTCACTCCCCCCGACACTATATGTCGGAGAGTTGAATCGGAACAGTCGCTCAAGAATTTTAATTGTTCCCAGTGGATGCTCAATCGTAAACTTATGAATATCTCCCCATTTCCAGCCTGAAGGATCGCTTCCATAGCTATCAGAAAGAGTCGCAAGACAGTCTTTGTAACTCCTTAGGATAATATCATCAAGTGTTTCCTTTTCAGGTGTCGTGATATCGTCTACAAATTCATCCGGCCCATTTTTAAGTATCCTGTAGATATAGTAATCCCTAGATATTCCGAAGATCTGGTTGTAAAGGTCGCCCATCTCATCTCCAAGGAGATTCCTGGCGAAGCTCCATCTGAAAAATTCAAACACTGAGGAAGCTGTTCCCCCGGCTCTCATGTCATAATCCCAGTTACGCAGGGTATCAAGCATTCTTATTCCCTGTGGTGTAAGGTCACCCTTTCGAGAATCAAGCCTCAGGATAAAAGGGGTTAGCAATGCGGCAAAAGCTGAGTGCTGATCCAGGATCATTCTTTTAAAATCATCCGGGCTGAGAATATCTTTTTCGTTCAACATCTGCCTTATCCTGATTATCCTGTAAGGGATCACAAAACCTGAACTTATATAATAAGGATAATTATCATCCACAGTCCTGTTATTAGCCGAGCTCACACTACCATTATCCGGATTATAACTGAATGGCAACTGGTTAAAAGGCACAAAACCTTTCCAGTCATATTCGTCTGTTCTTCCATCCCTTATCATGGTACCCGGGCCTTTTCGCACAGGGATACCTCCCCCGGTATTAAGTCCAATATTGCCTTCTGTATCTGCATAAACAATGTTCTGGCTTATCGACCTGAACGTGCTTATAGCCGATCTGAAATCATTCCAGTCTGATGCCCTGTTAAGCAAGGCTACAGATCTTATTTCATCACTGTTATCATATCCCGACCACCTCATACTTAATGCAAGGTCGCTGACATCCCTGAATCCTGATATTATGGGCCCACGATGTGTAAACCTGAGGGTAAGCGTATCTGCCTTACCTTTTTTTAATCCAATAACTTCCTTTCTTACCTGCATGTCTCTCCACTCCCCGTTAAACAGATACTGGTCGGGATTATCGGGATTGACAGTTTCAGCAAAAAGGTCAATGTCATCGACCATCAGGTTTGTCATGCCCCAGGCTATTTTTTCATTATGCCCTGCTACAACAAACGGTTGCCCTGGCACAGCTACACCGGTCACATTCAGCTTTCCTGGGATCACCTCATGAATTTCGTACCATATGCCGGGTGATCCAAAGCTCAGATGCATATCATTTGAAAGTATGGGCTTGCCTGTTGTTGTTCTGGTGCCTGATACTGCCCAGTTATTGCTTCCCGAAAAGGAGACGATACCAAGAGTTCTGAGTTTATCAATTGATGATATAAAGGTACGGGCCTTATCGAGCAGTGAATCGGCAAGCAGGAATCCCGGGAATACATAATCATCCACTGCTTTCCAGTCGGGAATAAGTAATGCCGCCCTGTCAGGTCCAAGTTTCTTAGCGAGACGATGATAGAAGATATCAGAGTTGAGATTTTCTGATGCAAGGTCCCATCCCATATAACCAATGATGTTTGCAAGATCTTCAAGTTCCCATTTATCAGGCCTGTAACCAAGTATTTTGAATTCGGGTGAAAGATTTTTACCTGCATTATTGATGTAAGCGTTAACCCCGTCTGAATAAGCCTGCATCCAGCTTACTATCTCAGGGTCTTCATTGCTTATAACGAGCTTTGATTTTGTCGTCATATCAAGGCTTCTCAGGAAAAGATCAGTCTGCTCGTAACTCTTGCCGAAAATCTCTGACAGCCTTCCGCTTGTGGCCCTCCTGATGAGGTCCATTTGCCACAGACGATCCTGCGCCATTACATAACCCACTGCAAAATAAAGATCATGTTCATCAGAAGCATAAATATGAGGCATCCCGCGCTCATCACGGTAAACCGTTACTTCAGACTCCAGCCCGGGAACAGTCAGTTGCCCTTCATAAACCGGTTTGCCCGATTTCCTGATGCCGGATACAACAACAATACCTGCTATGATCGCAACGATCATAACTAAAGATACAATGGTCAGGATGGTTTTCAGCGTTTTCATGTTCATTAAGAATTAATTACAGATATCAGCCTATGTATTCCGGACCTGAAATGAATAACCTGATATCTCAGGTCATCACACCTTTAAGTCCGGAGGAACAATTGCTGCAAATATCGATTATTTGACGGTTATTAAGTACATTTTGACGGAATATCCTGTACGAAGGCCCTTCCCATATATCCCTGAAAGAGTTCCTGTTAAGGTCTCCCATAATATGATCGGCATTTTTATCAAAACAACACGGTATCACTTTCGCATCCCACGTTACAACCGGATTAAACCACATCCTCGCACAGCGGTCGGGTAACACACTGCGTATCCTGTAGCCTTCTCCGTCACTTTCATAACGCCTGAATTTCCGGTCCGATGGCATCCATTTGCCGGCATTGCTTAATTTGAGTACCTGCATTGATTTTAACTTCAGTTTTGCATTCACACTAAAGGCCAGCTTTTTAAGATCAGGCAGCTGATGTTCATTAAATTTGTTGACAAGGACCTGGATCTCAATCTTCATCGATGACCCAAGCTTTTTTCTAACCTTTGACACCTCGTTAATCCCGCGGATAACTTTCTCTACATCACCATCTCTCCTGTAAACCGAATATGTCTCCTGGTCTGCTCCGTCAAGCGATACAATAAGCTTTTTGAGTCCGGACCTTATAATTCCATATGATAATTCTTCCGACAGAAAATGTCCGTTTGTTGAGATAACAGAATTCACACCATGGCTGGAAGATATAAAAGAACATATATCAGGATGAAGCATAGGCTCTCCCTGAAAATACAGGTTAACATTAAGAAGACATGACCTCATTTCATCCAACAACCTGTGATAAAGAGAAATATCCATAAAACCACGTTGTCTGTCCATAAGGCCCGAGCCTGCGGAACATTCCGGACATTTGAGGTTACAATTATTCGTCAGCTCGACTCCCAGGGCCAGGGGCATGGCATTATTTGCAGGATTGCCAGTGAGTGTACTACGCAAATATGTAAAACCCGCCAGAAGGAAATTAGCTTGTTTAGTCAGGTTAGGGATCATGATTTGAGGCAAAAAGTGAAGTAAGATAAAAAAAAATCACAACAAAATATAGGGTAAATCGGAATGCAGATGGTCTTAAGATTGAAAAGGAAATTTCCAGACAGTTAAAAACAATTAATCGTGTGAACCAAACTCAAATAAATTAACGCCATGAAAACTTTTAATAAACTTGCACTTTTTACGGCCTTTCTTCTTTTTGCCTTCACTACACAGGCCGTAATTGCCGGGAACTCCAACGGTATAAAGAAGAATACAAAACAGGATGTGATAAGCATCAGTGGGAAGGTGATAGATGCCTCCTCCAAGGCTCCTCTTGTTTTTGCATCTGTTTCTGTCAAGGAAACCAATGTAGGTATTGTAACAAATATCGACGGTGAATTTACACTCAAGTTAGATGCAGCCGATGCCAACAAGAATCTTGAGATCTCTTTTGTAGGATATAAAAATATCCTTGTCCCCATAAGTGAGCTCAAGGAAAACGGCAAAAAAAACATCATTGCCCTTGAACCGGCACCCATACCCATCAGGGAGATTATCGTAAAGCCAGTTAATCCTTACAGTGTTGTGGAAAAAGCAATTGATAACATACCAAAGAATTACGAAGACGTTCCCAACCTGATGACAGCTTTTTACAGGGAGACAATAAAGAAGAACCGCTCGTATGTATCACTTGGAGAAGCTGTTCTTGAAATATTCAAAGCACCTTATAACAGTGATGTCAGGTTTGATAACACAAGGATATATAAAGGAAGGAGCGGCACCGATGTTCAAAGAATGGATACACTTCTTTTCAAATTGCAGGGAGGCCCCTCAACAGCCCTCGAACTTGATATAGCAAAGAATACCGAAAACCTTCTTTCCCGTGATGCTATGGAGAACTACAATTATTCCCTTGGCGGTGTTATCGAAATTAATAATAAGCCAAACTATATTATAGATTTTGTTCAGAAACCATCGGTCGACATGCCGCTTTTCATGGGTAGCCTGTATATAGAAATGGATTCATATGCGATCACTCAGGCTGAATTCAGTATTAATCTCTCCGACAAGGAAAAAGCAGCATCGCTCTTTATCAGAAAGAAACCCCTTGGAGTTAAGGTAATACCTGAAGTCGCTACATATAAGACTATTTACCGCGAACAGAATGGCAAGTGGTACTTTTCCTACTCAAGGGCCGAAGTTAAATTCAAGGTAGACTGGAAGAAAAAACTCTTTAATACTTATTATACAACAATGTCTGAAATAGCTGTTACTGATCGTACTGACAAAGAAGTTATTAAATTTGCAGGAAAAGAAAGACTCAAATATAATGATGTGTTTGTTGACAAGGTTAGTGCTTTTAAGGATCCTGAATTCTGGGGAAACTACAATGTCATTGAACCGGATCAGAGCATAGAATCAGCAATCCGAAGACTCTCCAGGAAGCTTAAATTCAGCGACCGGGAGCCTGAGAATCAGTAGAATAAAAACTTATAATAACAGGATTGATCATATAAATGATTAATGACAGAGAAATAACCGGGAGGATCCGAAACGGTGACATAGAGCAGTTTGAGTCGCTGTTCCGGTCCTCCTATGTTTCCCTGGTCAGGTACGCAATGACACTGGTAAGGGATCATGACACTGCTGAAGAAATAGTACAGGATCTGTTCTGCAGGTTATGGAAAGACAGGGAAAAATTAAAAATAGAAAGTTCATTGAACGGCTACCTTTTCAGATCGGTGCACAACAGGTGTCTTCATCATATTGAACACGCACATGTTGTGGAACGTCATGCTGCGGAAATGATTTATAACAGGCAGGAAACTACTGAGAGTCCATCTGACATACTCCACTACAAGGAACTGCAGGCGCGGATAGCAAGGATTCTTGAAAAACTTCCTGAAAGATGCGGCAAAATTTTCTGCATGAGTCGTTTTGAAGGTCTTAAATATGCAGAAATCGCTGAAAAGTTATCAGTTTCGGTTAAAACAGTAGAAGCCAACATGGGCAGGGCACTTAAAGAATTCAGAAAAGAATTAACAGAATAATGCAATGAAAACCAGGAGCAATTATACTGACAGGGAATGGGAGGAACTGGCATCCATCCTTTCGGGAGAAAAGGAAGAAAATAATGATGTCTTCAAACGCTTCATGGCTGAAGATCTTAGCAACACAGGCAAACAATGGAAAGAATTAAATAATATGGGCAACGAAAAAGAAATCAATGTTGATAAAGCCTGGGACAAGGTTTATGCCCGGATGAATGAAGAAAATATCAAAAATGAAAGTTCACCCTCCGGATTACGGATTTTGAGAGGTTCATTCTTCAAAATAGCTGCTTCTGTAACAATACTGCTTGCTGTCGGAGCAGGCTTCTTATACCTGAGCCGGGCCGGTTTACTTAGCAGAAAAATAACTGTTGCTACCAATGAAGAACAAAAAAATGTTCTTATATCACTTCCTGACGGCAGTAAAGTATATCTGAACCGTAACTCCACTTTTACCTACAGGTCGGATTTTAATAAAACAGACAGGGATGTTAAGCTAAGCGGAGAAGCGTTTTTTGAAATAGCTCCCGATAAATCCAAACCTTTTGTAATAGATGCAGGAGAAGCCAGTGTAAAGGTTGTAGGTACATCATTCAATGTAATTACGAACAACAAGGAAGAAGCTGTTGAGGTATTTGTAAAAACAGGTACAGTGCTTGTCTCAAACAATACAGGATCGCAATCGGTAAAGCTCGATCCGGGCTATATAGGTATTGTTAACTCGACCGAGTCGGAAAAATCGGTAAACGAAGATCCTAATTACCTGTCGTGGCAAACCAATTACCTTGAGTACAGCGGACAAAAACTAAGTGTTGTTTTCAAGGATCTGAAAAGAGTATATAATATGGATATTGTGACTGATGATCCGTCGATACTTGAAAATCCATGGACCTCACCAATCAATAACCTTCCACAGGTTACAATTATTCGGTTAATTTGTGCTAGCTTTAACCTCGGTTATACAAAAGATGGTAATGTTTACCATCTATATAAAAAATAAATATCCCTCTAAAAATGTCATTCTCCAATGGCACCATATTCAGAAATACAGTGGCCATTGCATTATTTTTCATTCTCTTTGCGCCACAAAATGCACTATGCCAGGGAGGCATCCTTGACTCTGCTTTTACAATAAGAGCAGGAACGGTAAAAACAGGAAGCGCCCTGGAGATAATTACAAAACGCACGGGATACAGCTTTTCATACGACAGCAGGCTGATTGACGCTGACAGAAAAATAAAACTGACGTTCGTAAATACAAGACTTAATGTAATCCTCGACAGCATTGTTCACAATGATTCCCTTTCATTGGCAGTAATCGACAGGTTTATTGTAATATCACGAATCTCCGGCAACAAAGCCGGGCCGAACGGCACACCCGGGAGAAAGCTGGAATATATTACGGGTACGGTAACTGACAGTGAAACAGGAGAGCCATTGCCTTTTGCAACCATCGGGTTAAAGAACAGTGGCAAAGGGACTGTATCCAACAGCAATGGCGAATTTAACCTGAATATAACTCCTGATCTTGAAAAGGATACACTTTATGTTTCGTTCCTCGGATATATCGGGAAGGAAATCCCTGTTAAAAAGGCACTTGGTAAGAATAATACTATCCCCATGCAGAAGGATTTCATCTCAATCCCGGAGATCCTTATTAAAAACCAGGTACCGCAGGACATAATATACAAGGTATTAAAGGCAATACCTGACAATTATGGCAATACTCCTGCCTATATGACCGGGTTCTACCGGGAGGGTGTTCTTAAAAAAACAGAATTGCAGACTTATTCTGAAGCAATACTCGAAATTTATAAAAGTGCTTATGCCGGCTCCCTTCTGGGCGACCAGATAAAAGTATACAAGAGCAGGAAAATAGAAAATAATGATAGTCGCGACACACTGGCCATAAGGCTGAAAGCCGGACTGAGCACATGCCTTGAGCTCGACGGAATAAGAAATACTTTCGATTTCCTGTCGCCTGAAAGTATGAAGGACTATTCGTACAGAATGACTGATATAGTTACCTATGATGATGAAACTGCTTATGTCATAGAGTTTTCCCAGAAAGAGAATGTCGACCTTCCTCTTTACAAAGGAACGGTCTATATCAATACATCAGACTATGCTGTTCTGTATGTTGATTTTGAGCTGAACCAGGCACTGCTGCACGAGATGAGAAATTCTTTCGTAACAAGCCAGACACACGGGTTCAGTACGTGGCCAACATCGGTAAAGTATTCCGTAAGTTACAGAAAAATTAACGGGCGCTATTTCCTGAGCCATGTAAGAGGTGATCTTAATTTTGTTTCAAAGAAGAAAAAGAAACTGTTTAACACACAATTCAGGGTATTTTTCGAGCTGGCAATCACCCAGGTAAGCCTCAGGAACGTAACACGCTTCGACAGGCAGGAGCTTGCACCTATTCATTCTATCTTCTCAAGGACAATAACAAACTACGATCCAACCTTCTGGGGAAACCAGGATTTTCTTAAACCTGAGGATAACCTGCTACAGGCTCTCAAGAACATGAATGTCAAGCTGCAGGAATTTGTCAAATAACAATCAGTATTTGTCAATGAGCTTATAGAGTTCAGTAAGATCGGGAGTAAGAATTATTTCCGTCCTCCTGTTTTTCTGCCTGGCTTCAGGTGTATTCCTGGAATCCACAGGAACATACTCGCTTCGCCCTGCAGCGGTAAGTCGCTTAGGGTCTATGTTGGAATCCTCAAGCAGGGTTCTGACAACTGTTGTGGCCCTTTTTACACTGAGATCCCAGTTATCTTTGAGCTGACCGCTTCCGGGGTTGTACGGCACGTTATCTGTATGCCCCTCTATTGTTACCTGTATATCGGGATTCCTTTCCAGGACACCTGCAAGCTTCTTCAGTGCTTTTTTACCGTTTGCATCAATGTCCCAGCGGGCAGATTTAAAAAGCAGCTTTTCATCGAGCGATACATACACCTTGCCATTCTTCATGGTAACGGTAAGACCATTATTCTCAAAACCCAGCAGAGCATCAGAAACTTTTGTTTTAAGATCCTGAACTATTTTCTTTTGAGCATCCAGTACCTTTTCAAGGTCGGCCAGTCGCTGGTTACGCTTCTGAAGTTCAAAGTTAAGCTCATCAAGTGAAGCCTTCTTGGAATCAAGATTCTGGGAAAGCTGTCTTAGCAAATCCTCCTTTTTCTGAAGGTTCTCCTGCGCAGCCTGTAGCTCTGAAAGAAGCTTTTGTGTCTCCTTAACATTTCCTTTAATAAGGTCTTCCTGTGCAGTCTGCAACTCGGTGTATTTGGCTGCAATACGGTTATAATCGGCAATAGCTTTATCTCTCTCTTCCCGGGCAGTGGTAATGTCATCCTTTACCGATCCTATCTCCTTTTTAAGGGATTCCATTTTAGCCTCAAGCTCCTTATTTTTCATCTCAAGATCTATATTATCAGTCTTGTAGGCATCTCTTTCATTCATGAAATGCCTGCTTGTGTCCTGAAGCTCACCATACTTCTTCCCCGAAACACAGGAGACGATCAGCATTGTTATAATAGTAAGATACGAAAAGTAAAATAATGACTTTTTCATCCCTAATTAGAATTTTGATGTATTATGAAACTTTACTTTAACAATCCTGTTATTCATAATATCGGTTAATAATAAAACAGTTAAAAGGTTTAAAAATTGTTCTCAGACCTTTAATCAGGAAACAAAAATAAGAAAATCCCGGTGAAGGACCTGTTAACACAAGGGAATAATAATTGTTATATTTGCAGGTTAGTAGTAACAATATTTACTTCATGGAGAAAGAAGGAAATCTGCTTTCAAAAATAGAATCTCCTGCTGACCTCAGGAAGCTGTCACCTACCGATCTTATAAAGGTAAGTGCTGAGCTCAGGCAGTTTATTATTGATATAGTCTGTAATAACCCCGGTCATTTCGGAGCCAGCCTTGGTGTAGTTGAGCTGACTGTGGCACTTCACTATGCCTTTAACACTCCATATGACAAGTTAATATGGGATGTAGGTCACCAGGCCTACGGGCATAAGATCCTCACAGGCAGGCGTGATGTTTTTTCAACCAACAGGAGGTATAAAGGGATAAGCGGATTCCCGAAGATGGCTGAAAGTGAATATGATGCTTTTGGAACAGGACATTCATCCACATCAATCTCAGCAGCCCTTGGAATGGCAATGGCAGCAAAGAAAAAAGGGGAGAACAGGCATGTCGTAGCTGTTATAGGAGATGGTGCCATGACTGCGGGAGAAGCATTTGAGGGCTTAAACAATGCCGGGATAAGCCAGTCAGACATACTTGTCATCCTTAATGACAACAATATGGCCATAGATGCTAACGTTGGCGCCCTTAAGGAATACCTCCTTGATATTACCACAAGCCGTACTTATAACCGTTTCAAAGACAAGATGTGGAAGATACTCGGTAAATTCAGCAAAATAGGTCCTGATGCCCGAACACTGGCTGCACAGCTTGAGGCTGGTTTTAAGAGTACCATTCTGGAGCAAAGCAACCTGTTTGAAGGCATGAATTTCAGATATTTCGGACCTATTGATGGTCATGATGTACTTCATCTTACAAGGGTTCTTGAAGACCTCAAGAGGATTCCGGGGCCGAAACTTCTGCACTGTCTTACAGTCAAAGGAAAAGGATTTAAACAGGCTGAAGAAAACCAAACCGCTTTCCACTCACCTGGTAAGTTTGATAAGGAAACAGGGGCTTTCCTGAAACCTCCAAAGGAGGATAAAGTGCCGACTTACCAGGAGGTTTTTGGCAGGACAATACTGGAACTGGCTGAAAAAAATGACAGGATAATGGCTATAACACCTGCTATGCCAACTGGCAGTTCACTTAATATTATGATGAAAGAGATGCCCGACAGAGCCATTGATGTCGGAATTGCCGAGCAGCATGCAGTTACCTTTTCTGCCGGACTGGCTACACAGGGATTAATACCTTATTGCCATATATATTCTTCTTTCCTGCAAAGAGCATATGATCAGCTAATTCATGATGTTGCCCTACAGAATCTCCATGTAGTTTTTTGTGTTGACAGAGGTGGCCTGGTGGGTTCAGACGGAGCCACACATCACGGATTCTTTGATATGGCATTTTTGCGTTCAATCCCAAATATGATAGTGGCTGCACCAATGGATGAGATTGAACTGAGGAATTTTCTGTATACTGCCCAGCTCGATAAGATAAACTCTCCTTTTTCAATCAGGTACCCAAGGAGCAGAGGCTCATATTCTGACTGGCAGCAACCATTTTCTGAGATACCGCCTGGTAAAGCCCGGCAACTGTCGGAAGGAAGTGATATAGCCGTATTGTCAATAGGACATCCCGGTCTGGATGTTGCGGCTGTTGTGAAAAAGCTGAAAGAGGAAAACATATCAGTTGCTCATTACGATATGCGTTATATAGCACCTCTCGACACCGGTGTTCTCCATTCGGTTTTCAGAAGGTTCCGGTACATACTCACAATTGAGGATGGAATACTGAAAGGGGGATTCGGCAGTGCGGTGATTGAGTTTATGAGCGACCAGGGTTACCATGCTGAGGTCAGACGACTTGGCATTCCCGATTATTTTGTTGAACAGGGTACCCAGGCTGAGCTATACAGGGAATGCGGTTATGACAGGGATGGTATCGAAATAGCGATCAGGGAAATGGCAGTTAAGCTTGGCGACAAAGAGATAAAAGAAACAGGTAAAAAAGAAAAAGTGTGATTTTTTTTATATTTTCGCACTCCTGAATTTGAAGCCCGGATGGCGGAATTGGTAGACGCGCTGGTCTCAAACACCAGT